>JAAZAR010000070.1 GCA_012514235.1 Actinomycetota bacterium | reverse complement strand
GAGCACATCGCCTCTGCCCTCTGCCCGGCTCCCGGAGAGGGAGATTGGAGCGGGTGAAGGGACTCGAACCCTCGACCTTCTGCATGGCAAGCAGACGCTCTAGCCAACTGAGCTACACCCGCAGCAGACGGGGATGCTACCAGAGGCCGCGTCGGGGTGCAATTCTGCGAGGGGCGGGCGCGGGCCGGCCGGCGCAGCCTCGCCCGCCTTGACGGAAGCACCATACCGTCGGACCATGGGGGCAGGCGGCGCTTCGAGCCGCACCGGGCCACGCCGCCGCGATCAGGGGGATCGAGGACAGGGGGATTCACCATGGGGGAGTCCACACGACGGCGGATCTGGTCGAGGCTGGTCGCGGGCGTGGTCTTGGCGCTCGTGCTGGCGATCGCACTCGTCCCGGTGGCGGCGGCCGACGAGGCCTCTCCGCCGCCGGGCGACGCCGACAAGGTCGTGTTCAAGGTCGGCTGGATGGGCGACATCGACAACCTCAACCCGCTCATCGGCTGGTCCAACAACGTCTACGAGATCTACTCGCAAGAGTACCTGCTCATGGTGGGCCGCGACTGGGACACCTACAAGCCCGACGACTCCGGCATCGCCAAGAGCTGGGAGGTCAGCGACGACGGGCTCGTCTGGACCTTCAGGATGCACGAGGGCATGACCTGGCACGACGGCGAGCCCGTCACGGCGGAGGATGCCGTCTTCACCTACAACTTCATCATCGACAACGAGATCGCCGCCTATGCGAGCTTCGTCGTGGGCATCGACCGGGCCGAGGTCGTCGACGACCTCACCTACAGGGTGGTCTGCACGACGCCGGTGGCCAGCATGCTCATGCTCTGGATCCCCTGCCTGCCGGAGCACATCTGGAGCAAGATGACCGCCAAGGAGGCGAGCCAGACCTTCCAGAATCCGGCACCCTGCATCGGCAACGGGCCTTATCAGGTCGTCGAGTGGAAGAAGGAGCGCTTCCTGCGCATGGAGGCCTACGAGGACTTCTACCTCGGCAAGCCCACCATCGACGAGCTCGTGTTCGTCGTCTACCAGAACGGCGACACCATGGTCCAGGACCTCAAGTCCGGCGCCATCGATGCAGCGTACAGCTTCCCGCCGGCTCAGTTCGACTCGCTCGCGGCCACGGAGGGCATCGAGGCCATCGAGTTCAGCTGGTTCAACTGGGACTACATCGGGTTCAACTGCTACGAGGGCAAGTCGAAGGGACACCCGGTGCTGCGGGACAAGGACTTCCGCATCGCGCTGGAGTACGCGATCGACCGCGAGAAGCTGGTGGATCTCGCCTACGGCGGTCATGCGTGGCCGGGCTACACCTTCATGCCGCCGAACAACTGGAGCGACCCGGACTACGCCTGGGCGCCGGCGGAGGGTGAGGCCCGGGACTTCGATCCCGACCAGTCCCGGGCGCTGCTGGACGCCGCGGGCTACAGGGACACCGACGGCGACGGGATCCGCGAGTACAAGGGCAAGCCGATCACGATCCGGCTGTGGGCCCAGGCGGAGATCCCGGATCTGCAGCGCGCCGGCAAGCTCATCGCCGGCTGGTGGGAGGACGTCGGCGTCGACGTCGCCCTGAGCGTCCATGACGAGGGCGTCTACTTCGACAACATCTGGGCGTACGAGGGCGACACCTACGTCCCCGATTTCGACGCCTACCTGTGGGGCTGGGACGGCTACGCGGACCCCGGCCAGTCGCTCACCTGCTTCACCAGCAGGCAGATCGAGGGCTGGAACGAGTTCGGGTGGTCCAACGAGGACTTCGACAGACTGGACACCCTGCAGTCAGCCGAGATGGACCAGTACAAGCGCGCCGAGTACATCAAGCAGATGCAGGCCGTCATGTACGAGGACTGCCCACAGATCACGACCGTCTTCCCGCTCAAGCTCGAGGCCTACCGCACGGACAAGTGGTCCGGCTGGCAGCGCAGCAACAACGGGAACGGGGGCACGTTCCTCATCGCCTCCATGCCGTGGCCCTATTCGGAGCTCACGCCCAAAGTGGCGGAACAGGCCAGCACGGCGGCATCCTCCGCCTGGATCTGGGTCGTCGTCGTGGTCGTCGCGGTGGTCGCGGTCGCCGTGATCGTAGTGCTGGTACGGCACAGGAGCGGTCCCTCGATGGAGGAGTGAGCGGCCGCGGAGCGCCGGGCGGCCGTTTGGGGCCGCTCAGCGCTTCGCGGCGTCGATCGCCTGGTTGACGAGCGCGTCGGCCGCCGCGTTCTGCTCGCGCGGGACGTGCTTCACGTCCACCTCGTGGAACTTGCTGAGGAGGAGGCAGGCCTGCTGGTGCAATGGCTTCAGGCCTGCGTCCTTGACCTTGTAGCTGCCGTTCACCTGGCGGACCACGAGCTCGCTGTCGAGGAACACGTCGAGGCGCTCCACCCCCCGGTCGAGGGCGACCTCGAGACCGGCGAGGAGCGCCTGGTACTCGGCGACGTTGTTGGTCGCCGTGCCGATGAAGTCGGCGACCTCCTCCACGACGTCGCCGCCTGCGGTCAGGAGGCGCGCGCCGATCCCGGCGGGACCGGGATTGCCGCGCGCGCCGCCGTCCGTGTAGAGGCGGAAGCGGTCGTCGTCCCGGTTGACGGGCCGGACCGCCTCGGTCGGAGGCGCCGGTCCGCCGGCGGCCGCCGGCGTGGTCTCCGACCCGGGGGTCGACGCCTGCTCCAGCGCCGGCTCCTCCTGCGGCTCTCCCCGCCCGTCCCCGCCGGCGACGGCCGCCCGCGCCACGCCGACGGCCGCATCGCTCCACACGCCGACGCCGGGGTCGCGGAAGGTCTCGACCGCCGCCGCCGGACCGAGCGCGTCGCGGAGCTGCTCCGCCCAGCGCAGCACGCCCTCCTGCTCGGTCAGCCCGTGCGGCGCGTCGATGAGCGCCAGGCCCTGGACGCACGCCGCCCGCGCCTCGTGATACTTGACGTCGCCCGTGACAAGGACGTCCGCGACCTGGGCGACCCCGCGGGCGATGGCCTCGGCGCCGGACCCGGGCAGGACGGCCACGCGGCGGACCTCGCGGCTGCCGTCGCCGGCATAGCGCACCGACGGCAGCCGCAACACCGCCGCGACCTCCGCCGCCAGCGCCTCGAGCGTGACCGGAGCCGGGAGCGCGCCGAGCCGGCCGAGCCCGAGCGAGGCGACCTCGTTCTCGAGCGGGACGATGTCGAAGGCCGGCTCCTCGTAGGGATGAGCGGCGATGTAGGCGCCGACGACGCGGCGGCGCAGCCGCCGCGGGAACACCACCTCGAGCCGCAGTTCGTCCACCTGCTCGTCACGACCGGCCACGCCGGCGACCGGCTCCGTCCCCTCGCGTCCGAAGAAGGTCCCCTGACCGCCGACCGACCAGGAGCAGTGCTCATACTCGCCGATCACCCCGGCGCCCGAGGCGAACAACGCCTTGCGCACCAGATCCACGTCGTCCTCGGGCACGAAGCCGACGAGCTTGAGCACGTCGGTCGAGGCAGGCTGCAGCGGCTGCACGGCCTCGAGCCCGAGCATGCCCCCGACGATGTCGGCCATGCCGCCGCGCGCCTTGTCCAGGTTCGTGTGCGCGGCGATGACGGCTACGCCCTCCCGCGCCGCGCGGAGCGCCAGGCGCCCCGCCTCGGTGTCGTCGGAGAGGCGCTCCAGCGGGTCGAAGATGAGCGGGTGGTGGCTGACGACGACCCGCGCCTGCAGACGCCGCGCCTCGTCCAGCACGGCGTCGTCCACCTCGAGCGCGACGAGGACGACGGGCACGCCCGCCGGCCCGGCTCCGGCCGGGCCGGGACCTGCGTCCCCGACGCCGGCGACTGCCGAAGCCGCCGGCGGGCGCAGCTCGTCGTCGGGCGATCCGACCTGGAGCCCGACGTGGTCCCACGGCTCCGCCAGCGAGAAGGGCGCCAGCCGGTCCACCGCGGCCATGATGTCGCGTACCTGCATGTCCCGAATACTACCCCAGTCGCGGCCCGCCGCTCCGCCGTCCGTCCACGTCCGTATACACTCGCGGTCATGCGCGGAGCGGAGAAGCACACGGGACCCGCGCCGGCGCCCGGCCGCGACGCGGGGCGGCGCGGGGCCGGGCCGCCGACGGCGGGCCCGGCCCTCCGCCCTTGGCTGGTCGTCCTGGCGCTGGCCCCGGGCATCGTCCTGACGCTGGCGGACGCGACGATCATGACCGTCGCGGTGCAGGCCATCATCCGCGACGTCGGCGGCTCCGTGGTCTCCGTCTCCTGGGTCATGAACGGCTACAACCTCGCGCTCACGGTGCTCTTCCTCACCATGGGACGCCTGGGCGACCGCTACGGCCACCGGCTGGTCTTCGTGCTGGGGCTCGCATTGTTCACCGCGGCCTCGCTCCCATGTGCCCTAGCTGACAGCATCCCCGAGCTCGTCGCCTGGCGTGTCGTCCAGGCGGTCGGCGCCGCGGCCGTCGTGCCCACGGCGCTCGCCCTGCTGCTGCACGCGTATCACTCGCAGCGCCAGGGCTTCGCCGCCGGCCTCTTCGGGGCGGTCAGTTCGCTGGCGCTCGCCGTCGGCCCCGTGCTCGGCGGCCTGCTCGTCTGGTACCGCGGCTGGCCGGCCGTGTTCTGGCTCAATCTCCCGGTCGGGGTGCTCGGGGTGGTGCTCGCGCTGACGCTCGCGCGCGGCCTGCGTACGCCGCGCACGCGCGCGTGGCTCGACTGGCCCGGCGTCGGCCTCGTCAGCGCCGGCCTCCTCTGCGTCACGCTGGCGATCATCCAGGGCAACGACTGGGGCTGGACCTCGGGCACGATCGTCGGCCTCTTCGCCGGCGCCTCCGCCCTGCTCTCGGGCTGGACCTGGTGGGAGCTCCGGGCGAGGGCGCCCCTGTTCGACCTCCGCCTCTTCCGCGACCGCACCTTCGCCGCCGCCGCCGGCGCCGTCATGACCGTCGACACGGCGATGATGGGCGCCATGTTCATGGGCGTCATCTTCATGATCGCGATGATGGACTTCACCGAGCTCAGGGCCGGACTCGCGATCGCCACGCTCCCCGCGGCGGTCGTGGTGCTCACGCCACCGGCGGGCCGGCTCGTCGACCGCATCGGACCGCGCTGGCTCGCCGTGGCGGGCGCCCTGCTCACCGCCGGCGGCCTGGTCGCCTTCGGCTACCTCGAGCGCAGCGCGCCCGTGAGCGGCGTGGTCTGGCGCAGCGCGCTGGTCGGCGCCGGCATCGGTCTCTCCCTGCCGGCGCTGCTCGCCGCCGGCATGAGCGCAGTCCCCGGCGGCCACAAGGGGGCGGGCTCGGGGATGCTCAACACCGGCCGCCAGCTCGGCTTCCTGCTCGGCGTCGCCGTCATCGTGGCCGTGTTCGCCCACACGATGGGGCAAGCGGTGGACCGCAGCGCCGACCAGGCACAGGCGCTCGCGCGCGCGCAGGACGGGGTGAGCGCGCCGGTCAAGGAGCGCCTGGTCGAGGAGTTCGACAAGGTCCGGACCATCGACGCGACCGCGGGCATCGACGAGATCCGCAGGATCGCGCACCCCATCGCCGAGGACATCGGACAGGATGTCGGCTTCTTCGAGGCCCTGTCGCTGCTGGAGCTGAAGGACCGCCTGGAGAACATGCTGTGGGATGAAGTCGCGGCGGCGTTCCGCTGGCCGTTCTTCACGGCGGCCATCGCCGCGGCGCTGGGCGCCCTGACGGGCGCCTTCCTGCCGCGGCGCCCGCGCCGCGGCCAATAGGCGCCCAGTCCGACGCCGTGCCCGGCGTCTGCGCCGCCCCCACAAGGGACTTCGTCTGAGGTACACTTCGGACATGAGCAGCATCAACGAGACGCGCCTGCCCGGCATCGGCACCCGGTTCGACTTCGTCACCCAGGAGGGCGCCAAGGTGGTCCTCATCAACCACCACAGCGGCCGCTGCGAGGTGCTCCTCTGCAGCAAGGAGGACCCGGACGCCTGCCGCGAGGTCATGCGCCTCGCCAAGGAGGACGTCCGGGCGCTCGCCGAGATCCTCGGGCAGACGCAGATCACCGAGGAGGTCGCCTCCAAGCGGCTCTCGCTGCAGGGCCTCGCCATCGACTGGCTGCCGGTCGACGAGAAGGCCCCGTGCGCCAACTGCTCGCTCTACGACATCGAACACAAGGACGACGAGGCCGCGGCCATCGTCGCCGTCATCCGCGGCGACTCCACCATCGCGGCTCCGCCCTCCGCGTTCATCCTCCTGCCCGGAGACATCGCCGTGGTGGTCGGCACGCCACGGGGCGTCGAGACACTCGCGACCCTGCTGCGCGGCAGCTGAGGCAGGGCGTACAGTGGTAGCCGTCTCGGCAGGTGGCGCAGGCTTCCTGCTCGAGATGGGCGCCGTGCTGCTCATCCTGGCCGTGCTGGCCAGGGTCGCGGCGCGCACGGGCTTCTCTCCCATCCCGCTGTACCTCATCGCCGGGCTCGTCATCGGCGCCGTGGCTCCCCCGAACCTGGACCCCAGCGTCATCGTCATCGAGTCGCAGATCGCAGTGATCCTGCTGCTGTTCATGCTCGGCGTGGAGTATACGGTCGACGACATCGTGGGCAGCGTCCGCACGGTAATCGGCCCGAGCATCGCCGACTTCGTGCTGGGCTTCCCACCAGGTCTCCTGATGGGTCTCGCTCTGGGGTGGGACGTGCTCCCGTCGCTGCTCCTCGGCGGCGTCACCTACATCTCCTCGTCGAGCATCGTCGCCAAGGTGCTGGACGACCTGGGCCGGCTCGGCAACAACGAGACGCCGGCCATCCTCTCCATCCTCGTGGTGGAGGACCTCGCCATGGCGCCGTACCTCCCGCTGGTCGCCGTGCTCGTGGCGGGAGGCAGCGCGCTCAAGGCGAGCGGTCTTGCCGTGGCCGGCACGGCCATCGCGCTCGTGGCGCTCATCTTCGCCCATCGGCACGGCCACGTGCTGAACAAGGGGCTCTCGCACCCGAAGAGCGAGGTGGTCATGCTCACGGTCATGGCCCTGTTGCTGCTCGCGGGTGGAGCGGCGGAGCTGCTCAACGTCTCAGCCGGTGTGGTGGCCTTCCTTGCGGGCCTCTCGATATCCGGGTCCATCGCCGAACGATCGCGCGAGCTGCTCGGTCCGCTGCGCGACCTCTTCGCGGCGCTCTTCTTCGTCTCGTTCGGGCTGCAGATCGACTCCGCCGCCATCCCCGGCTCGCTCGGCATGGCGGCGCTGCTCTTCGCTGTCACGGCGGCCGGCAAGATCATCACCGGGTGGCTGGCCGCCAGGCGCACGAGCGGCACGCCCGGGCGGCTGCGCGCCGGCACCTCGCTGGTAGCGCGTGGCGAGTTCTCCATCGTCATCGCCGGCCTCGGCGTCACGGCCGGCGTCGAGTCCGGCCTCGGCCCGCTCGCGGCGACCTACGTGCTGCTCACGGCGGTGGCCGGGCCCCTGCTCACCCGCTACGCCAACAGCATCCTCGCCGTCGTGCGCCGGCTCCGGCCGAGTCGGCAAGCGCCGGCCGCGGACGGCTCGTGCGAAGCGAAGGGCGGCCCCGGGCAGGTCTGAGCCGGCCGTGCATCCGGAGCACGACACGGCCACCGGGCACTCCGCGTCTCCCGCGTATACTGACCCGGTGTCCACGAACGAGCTCATAGCCCGGCTTCCGGGACCCGCCCGCGACCACCTGGCCAACGTCAGGGACAACCTGCAGCTGCTGGCGGATCTCGGCTACTGCGACGTGGCGCTCGCCGTGCCGGATGCGCGCGACGATCTCGTGACGGTCGCCGATGCGCGGCCGCGGACGGCGGCGGACCCCGTCCCCGCCACCCGCGTGCACGACCGCCTCACGCGCGAGGAGGAGCCCGAGGCCTACCAAGCCATGGCCAAGCGGCGGCCCGTGCTCGGCACCAGCCGCCGCCTGGCGGACGGGGCCACGGGCTCGACCGACGCCTATCCGCTCGGCCCCGACGAGCCGTACGCCGTCCTGCTGCGCACCTACGGCGAGCAAGTCGAGGCCACGGCCAGCCGCATGGAGACCGCGTTCATCGACGCCACGCGCGACCTGATGCAGACGCTGCGTGCCGGCCCCCTGCTCGACCCGCGGACGGGGGGCCCCTTCTCCACCGAGCGACGCGCCGGGGACGGCGTGCTGCGCGTCGACGGCGGCGGGGACGTACTGTACGCCTCACCCAACGCGGTGAGCATCATGCGCGAGGCCGGAGTGGAGGGCCGCGTGACCGGCATGCGAGCCGCGGAGCTCCCCGGCGGCGCCCTCGGCATCGCGCCCATGCTGGGCGCCGCCGGCGGTCTCGCGACGGAGCTCGAGCTGGGCGGACGCACGCTCGGCTACCGCTGCATCGCCCTGACCGTCGGCGCGCTCGTGCTGGTCGAGGACCTCACGGAGGCGCGACGCCGCGAGCGCGAGCTGGGCGTCAAGGAGGCGACCATCCGCGAGGTCCACCACCGCGTCAAGAACAACCTGCAGACGATCGCCTCGCTGCTGCGCATGCAGGCACGACGGAGCGGCAGCGAGCAGGTGCGGCGCGCGCTGGGCGAAGCCGTCGAGCGCGCCTCCGCCATGGCCACCGTGCACGACATGCTGGCCCGTTCCGACGAGGAGTGCGTGGACTTCGCCGAGGTCGCCCGCCGCGTGGTCGGCCTCGTGCACAGCAGCGTGATGGGCGACGACCCCCGCATCGCCGTGCGCGTCAGCGGCGTGACGGGACCCATCGACGCGGGGCCGGCCACCTCCCTCGCCCTCGTGCTCACCGAGCTGGTCCACAACTCCCTGGAGCATGCCTTCGGCCCCAGGGACCGGGGCACGGTCTCGGTGGACCTGGCCCGGGACCAGGAGGGCCTGCTGGTGATCGTCCGCGACGACGGCCGGGGCCTGCCAGACGACTTCGACCCGGCCGCCGCGAGCGGCCTCGGCCTCTCGATCGTCCGCACGCTCGTCGAGGAGGACCTCGGCGGCCAGCTCTCCCTCACCGCCGGCGAGGGAGCCGGGATCGCCATCCGTGTGCCGCTGCTCGCGGAAGGGCAGAGTACGTGACGACGAGGAGGAGGTAGACGCGTGCGTGTGCTGATCGCCGAGGACGAGGCCCTGATCCGTATGGACCTGCGCGAGATGCTGGAGGAGGAGGGCCACGAGGTCGTCGGTGAGGCCCGGGACGGCGCGGAGGCGGTCACCCTGGCCCGCGCCGCCCGCCCTGACGTCGTCTTCATGGACGTCAAGATGCCGAACGTGGACGGGATCACCGCCGCGAAGACCATCAGCGAGGAGGCGATCGCCCCGGTGGTCATGGTCACCGCGTTCTCCCAGGCCGGCCTGGTGGAGGAGGCGGCGCGCGCCGGCGCCATGGGCTACGTCGTCAAGCCGTTCTCGCGCAACGACATCGTCCCGGCGATGCAGGTCGCCGTGAGCCGCTACACGGAGATGACCGTGCTGGCGCAGCAGGTCGGCGACCTCGAGCAGCGGCTCGAGACCCGCAAGCTGGTCGACCGGGCCAAGGGTCTGCTGATGGCCGGCGGCCTCAGCGAGCCGGAGGCGTTCCACCGGCTGCAGAAGCTGGCGATGGACAAGCGCAAGTCGCTGCGCGAGGTGGCGGAGGCCGTGATCACTGCGCACCAGGCGCTGGAATGACGGAGGGCCGGGTGCCGCAGGCGGCCCGGCCTCAGGTTCCCTTTGTCGCCGTCCGGGGAATCTGGTACCCTGTTGGCGGCACAACGGCGTGCCGATCAGCAACGAAGAGCAACGGCGCTCTCCGGTCTTTGACGACCGGGGGGCTTTTTTTGTGCCCGGACCGGCCGGGCGCGAGAGCAGTCCTCCGGGCAGACGACATCGAAGGAGCGACATGACGACGAGCGGCTACAACCCGACCGCGATGCCAGGCCCGGAGACGCGGTTCATCCCCCGCATCCCGGACTTCTCGCCGCGCACCAGCGGCGAGACCGCAAGCGCGAGCGACGACCACAAGGCGGAGAACGACTGAGGCCTTCGCGAGCTTCAGTCCGCCGTGGCGACACAGGCAGCCGCGGCACACCGCGAGGGGGCGGGGCCCGACGGCCCCGCCCCCTTCTTCATGCCGCGGCAAAGGTCTCAGAGAGCGTTCAGCCGGCCGCGACCTCGGCGATGCACTCCTCGAGCACCACGAGCCCCATGCTGAGTTCCTCATGCGTGATGGTGAGCGCCGGGAACACGCGGATGCCGGTGCCCGCCGTCTGGCGGACGAACACGCCGCGGTCCAGGCACTCGGCGGCGACGGCGGCCGCCATCTCCTCGCTCGCAAGCTCGACGAAGAGCAGCAGGCCGGCGCCGCGGACGGCCGTGACGACCCCCGGATAGCGGTCGCGCCACGAGATCAGACGCGCGAGCGCCAGCGTCCCGAGGGCATCGACCCGGGTAGCGATGTCCTCGTCGACGAGGTACCTGATCACCGCCTCGGCGACGGCGCAGGCGAGCGGGTTGCCGCAGTAGGTGCCGCCGTGGTCGCCGGCCTCCAGCCGCTCCGCCACGTCGTCGGTCATCGCGAACGCGCCCAGCGGGAAGCCGCCGGCGATGCCCTTCGCCATGGTCAGGAAGTCGACGTTGGCCCTCGTGCCTCTCGTGGCGAACATGGGGCCGGTACGGCAGAAGCCGGTCTGCACCTCGTCGACGATCAGCAGCGTGCCGTTCGCCCGGCAGAGTTCGGCGACCCTGGCGATGTAGAACGGCGGCGGCACGTTCACGCCGCCCTCGCCCTGCACGGGCTCGAGGATCACCGCCGCGACCTGGTCGTCGAGCGCATCCACGATGGCGTACTCGTCGCCGTAGGGGACGAACCGGTAGCCGGGCATGAGGGGCCGGAACCGGTCACGATGCCTGGCCTGCCCGGTGGCGGACACCATGCTGATGGTGCGGCCGTGGAAGCTGCCTTCGGCGGCGATGACCTCAGTGCGACCCGTCGCCTTGCGGGCCAGCTTGGCGGCGGCGTCGTTGGCCTCGGCCCCGCTGTTGGTGAAGAAGACCCGGGTGAGCCCGGGCGGAAGGAGGCCGGCGAGCAGGTCGAGCAGCCTCGACCGCGCCGGCGAGTACGTGAGCCCGGCGTCCGGGTTCTGGATGATGCGCGCGGCCTGCTCCGCAAGCGCGCGCACGATGACCGGATGGGCGTGCCCGATGCTGGTCACGCCCCAGCCGGCCGTGAGGTCCAGGTACCGCCGGCCGTCCTCGTCCCACACCCACACCCCCTCGCCGCGCTCGATGGAGATGGGCGTCTTGGCGAAGAACGGCGGCATGTGGGCGTCTTCGACGGCGATGGTCTCTGCAGTGCTCATGGTCTCCTCTGGCGGGCGTCGCGTGGAGCCGTCCGGTTCTCCCCGGTCCGGGTCGGTCGTGCCGTACCATTGTGTCACGCGCGCGCCCGCGCGCGAAGCGCCGCCGCCGCAGGCGACGTTGAGCAGACCGGGCCGGGCGCAAGAGGGGGGCGCCGGAGCCCACTGCGGCCCCGGCGCCCCCCTTCGACGCGTCTCAGATGCCGAGCCGGCTCACTCCGGCGGCACCTCGAGGAAGGCGTAGTTGACGTCGATGCCCTTACTCTTGTTGTAAGCGCGGTTGATCCAGTACCAGACCACGCACACGAGGAAGACACCCCCGACCACGAGGTACGGCACAGTCCCCCTGAGCCCGTACTCAAGCCGCCACAGGAACAGGATCACAGCGGTGATGCCGAAGGCGAAGCCGATGAAGCCGAACACCGAGACCAGCGGGAACCCGCCGATGGTGTACTTCGCGCCGGGCGACGCGTCATAGAGCGGCTTGGCGCGGAACGGCAGCAGGGCCGCGGCCAGCGTGCTGAAGATGAACACGTAGCCGCAGGCGAACGTGACGCCCAGGGTGAGCTGGTACCACTGGCCCCAGTAGTTGTAGCCAAGGATCACCGGGATGCTGAACGCCCAGTAGAGCCAATGGGCGACCGCCGGCGAACGGAACCGCGGGCTGATCTTGGAGACGAACGACGGCAGCGTGCGATCCAGCGACATGCCGACCATGACGCGCGTCATGCCGATGTAGCAGTTGCAGGTGATCTGCAGCGACGCCAGCAGGAAGCTCACGGCGCACAGTACGACGATGATCGGATTGGCCGAGATCACGATGGCGAACATGCCCGGGAAGGGCAGGATGCTGCCGATGCCCTCGCCGGACGCGCTCACCCCGTAGTAGTAGGAGTGCGAGACGGCGTTGAAGAACTCAGTGCCGACTGCCCTCTCCTCCGTGTAGGCGATGAGCGCCAGCACTACGCCCACGCTGATCATCGAGCCGACGATGATCAGGATCTGGTTCTTGAAGACGCGGCGCCCTTGATCTCGCCGCCCTGCTGCACGCTGTACGATGCCCACTGCAGGCTCGTCCACACGATGGGGATGGCGAGCAGCGTCGCCCCGAAGCCGAACGCGGGCAGCAGGTTGACGCCGGCGTCGGTCACGTCCTTCTGGATCCAGTTGTAGTAGTCCGTGCGTCCGTCGACGAAGCTGGAGAACGCGTTCATGTGCTGGGCGAACTCGGCCGGCGACGTGCGCAGGAAGTTGATCAGCAGGATCAGGATGAGGACGCCGGTCGCGGCGAACATGAAGTACTGCAGGCGCACGTAGTTCTTGAACCCGGTGACCAGCAGCAGCGCGATAAGGAAGGCGAAGACGATGCTGATGGTCGCGATGCCGGCCGCCGACTGGCACCACACAGCCGCATCGATGAGCCCCGTGCTCTTGTAGTAGTAGCCGAGGCCCATGAACAGCGGCGCGAAGCCGAGGTTGGCCTGAAGCCATCCGGCCAGCGCCACCCACTGGAGGATCCAGATCACGAACCCGCTCATGACGATCGGAAATCCGATGGCGCCGCCGAACACGCGGCTCTGGAACACGTAGTCGCCGCCCGACCGCGGCATGGCAGTGGCCAGCCAGCAGAAGGCGAGCGCGATCGGCAGCTCGAAGAGGATGGCGAGAAGGCACGCCACCCACACCTTCACGCCCGGGAACGCCGCCGGCGCCCACACGAACGTCCACGGGAAGATCACGCCCATGGTCAGGAAGTTGTACATGTACGCCGACCAAGGCGACATCACCCTGGACAGCCCCGAAGCCTTGCGGCTGAAGACTTCGGGTTTGGCTGCTGCTGTAGCCATCTCTTCCCCCTGTTGTCAGTCTCTGAGGACTCTTGACAGATGCGCCCAGGCCGCCCGCGGCGGCCTCACCCCGACGTCATCTGATAGCCGACCATCTTGCCGGGCTCCAGCGTCAATATGCACCCCCTCAAGATCCCTTCTCCGTACTCGCTGCCCGGGTTGACCACAGTCGTGCGCTTCACCTTCACGAGCCCACGTGCTTCGTGGATGTGGCCGCAGAGCTGGAGCAGCGGCTGATGACGCTCGACGACGTTGCGCACCGCGTGGCTGCCAGCCGGCGCCGACTGCGGCACACCGGCGATGACCACCGGCGTCGGCGGATCGGTGGACCAGTCGAGCTTCGGGCAGTCGTCGAGTGTGGAGTCGTAGGGAGGCACGTGGAAGTTGAAGATCGCGCTGCTGAAGTCGTCGATACCCTTGACCGACTCCTCCAGGTACTTCTCCAGCGTCTCCTCGTCCGTCTCGCGGGGCGTACTCCATGGGGTCGGGTTGCTGTACCCGCAGTTGGCCATGGGGAAGGTCTCGCCCAGCATCACGATGCGGCCTTCGCAGTTGATGACACGTTCACTCTGCTTCTCCTCGAGCGTGTCGATGAGTTCCTGCGGATCGTCATTGCCGCCGGTGACGTACATCTTGATGTCGGTGTCCGCGAGGCGCTCGTCGGCGAGGTCGATCCAGCGCTCGAGCCGCGCGTGCGCCTCGCGCTTGAAGGCCGCGTCCACGAGACTCTGGTCGTCCTGCATGCCGCGAATCTCGTCCTCGCTCACGACGACGTAGTAGAAGCCGAGCGTCTCGATGCGCTCCTTGAATGCCTTGAGCTCGTCCTCGCCGTTGAGTTTGAAGAGCTCCTCCTGGAGGGTGACGCGGTAGTGCCCGCCGCCCTCGTCCACGATCGGCACGAGGAACTTGCCCTCGATGTCGCCGCCCATGATGAGGGCGTCGACCTTGTAGAACCTGCCGCTGTTGACGAACTTGCGGTAGGTGCGCTCCGATCCGTGGATGTCGGTGGCGTAGAAGATCCGCAGCCGCTTGCCGCCTGAGCCGCCTTTCCTGCCGAAGAGTCCCATGCGTCAGCCGCCTCTCAGTCGATCTCGTTGTACCACTTCACCTTGTCGCCGATCCTGGCGCGAAGCTTCCACTTGGTTCCTTTAGGGTAGTCGTCCATGGCACTGAGGAGCTCGGCGATCCGCATCGTCACGATCTGCTTGTGCTCCTCGTCGAGATCGAGGTGCGGCAGGTAGTCGCGCACCTTCTCGAGGTTCATGCTCGTGGTCCGCCACAGGCCCCACTCGCCGGCGCACAGCTTCGCCACGCGCTGGGAGTTGATGTGGTCCTCGTCGTTGGCGTCGATCTCGTGCTCTAGCAGGAGCATGATCGTGTCGATGATGTCCTTCTCGTTGATCTTGACGATCTGCATCTTCTCGAGCAGCAGCTCGGCCAACGGGATGGTGATGCTGTCGACCTCGAGCCGGCCCTTCCAGGGGATCGGGTGGCAGAAGTCCAGCTTGTCCATGAAGACGTCGACGTGGATGTGGTTGGCGGGGTTGTTGAAGACGAAGCGGCCGCCCTCGGCGTGGAAGGCATTGATCTCCGGATCCTCCTCGTAACCGATCGTCCCGAAGAACTTGCTGATCTCGCGGCTCTGCTTGCCGTAACCGGCGAAGTCGATGTCCGTGTACACCCGGTTGAGCTTCTCCTGGAGGTAGCCGTACTCCGGGCAGTGGTGCCAAAAGGCGAGGGCGCCGATCACCCGCAGGTGCACGCCCACCTCCTCGCCGGCCTTGACGACCCGGACGGCCTCCTCCTGGAACTTCTTCGCCAGCTCCGGGTCGACCTTGCCCATGCCGACGTCCGGCCCCACCTCTCCGGCCGGTCGCGTCATCTCATCGCTCATCAGCTCGCTCCCACTCCCTAGACGGTCTCGAGCCACGACGGGAACGCCGGCTTGGCAGCGTTCTCGTGGAGGCGCCGGACCCGGTTCATGCCGTACTCCATGAAGTCGAAGTCGAGCTTCGACAGTCGCACCTGGATCATCGCCCAGATGCTCCACCAGAGGTCGGCCACGATCTTGTGCAGCATCATGCGCGCGTACCGAGACTCGTTGAACGAGCCGCAGTAGCGCGTGATGATGGCCAGCTCCTCGTCCTCGGACAAGGGGTGTTCCACGCAGAAGTCGCCCAGATCGAAGAACGGATCGGACTGGCCACCGTACTCCCAGTCGATCACCCACATCTTGCCGCTCTCCTCGAGCATGAAGTTCTCGGAGAGCAAGTCGCAGTGGCAGGCGACGCTTACAGGCTGGTCGCGCTTCATCGCCTCCTCGATGTCATCGCCGAGCGCCAGCATCCAGTCGATGTCGTCCGGGAGCGGGGCGTCCACGCGGCGGGCCATGTCCATGTACTCGCGGATCATGTCGAACACGTGGATCTCGTTCACGAACGTCGCCCTGTCGTGGTACTGGCGCACCACGTCGACGACCTTCTCCAGCCGGTGAGCGTGGCCGGCCAGGTCCTCCGGGTGCATCGTCCGCGCCTCGATGAAGGGCACGACGGTGCACATCTCCGGCTCAAGGCTGTACAGCACGGGCGGCGAGACTCCGGCCCGCGAGGCGGCCAGGGCATTCATGTGCTCGACCTCGCGGTCGATGAACAGGTCGCTGCCCTGACCCGGAATGCGCATGACGTACTTGCCGCCCCACGGCAAGTCCTCGCGGCCGGTCACCGTGACGACGTAGTTGTGGTTGGTGATGCCGCCGCCGAGCGTCTCGATCCGGACGTCGAGACCCTCCCAGTCCGGGATGCGGGTGACCGCCGCCTCCGGGGTCAGATGCTCCACCACTGTCACGTCGTCCACCCTTTCGTCGCCTTCGTTGTCCGCCATACCGGCGCCCCCGGCGTCACGCCGGGACCACCTCACACTGTGGCCCGGCGCGCTGGATCTGCTTCATCATTGCCGGGTCGATGCCGTCGTCGACGAGCACAACGTCTATCTGGTCGAGCGGGCAGATGACCAGAGGGCCGACCAGCCCGATCTTGCTGGAGTCGGCCAACACGACCACTTCGCTGCGAGTACGGCGGATCATGGCCAGCTCGACGGTGGCCGCCGCCATGCTCGACGTGGTGAGCCCGGCCCGCAGGTCCAGGCAGTCGGCGCCCAGGAACGCCTTGTCCGCGTACACCTGGTTGATCAGGTCGAGCGGCCAGCTGCCTTCCACGGCGTCGAGCTGAGGCCGATACAGCCCGCCGAGGAAGAGCACCTCGAGCTTCAGGCCGCGCGCGTCCGCCGCCACCGCGAGGCTGTGAGTGACCACGCGCGCCTCGAGCTCCGGGTCCACGTGGCGGAGGATGTTGACGACCGTAGTGCCGGACCCGAGGGACACAGTGTCCTGCGGCTCGATCATCTCGGCGGCGGCGGCGGCGATGGCGTCCTTCTGCGCAGCGTTGACGGCGACCGCATCGTCCCACCGCGGCACGGTGGAGACCTGCTCCTTGAGCATCGCGCCGCCGTATGTGCGGTCGAGCACGCCCTCCTGCTCGAGCAGCAGCAGGTCGCGGCGGATGGTGATCTCGGAGACACCAAGGCTCTCGCTGAGCGCGGGGACACGGACGACCCGCTGGTCCTTGAGCGCCGCGACGATGCGAGCCCGGCGCTCGGCCGGGAGCATCTCGCGCGGAGCCGGTGTGCCCACGTCGTCCCCCTTCGAGCCCTTGCGCCGGCGCGCCATTCTCCCCTGTCTCCCCTGTCCCCCAGCCGCGGCGAATCAGGAACATTCACGACCGTTCAAAGATGATCGCATGGTACGCGCAGATGGCTGCGTGTCAAGGGGTAACCGTCCGGATTCTTGAGCGATTGTGAATGGCTCTCATGCATGCGTGAATGATCTTGAACGAAGTGCGCCGTCGGACGAACCGACGTTTGAGTCCCGTAATGTGGTGTAAGTCCTGAGCAGTCAGCACGGGTGGAGAACG
>JAAZAR010000100.1 GCA_012514235.1 Actinomycetota bacterium | reverse complement strand
GGCGAAGGCGAGGGCGAGCAGCACCCAGAAGGGCGTGGAGTTGTCGCGGACAACCAGGGTCCAGCCGAGGAGGGGGATGAGCAGCAGGAGGCTGGAGAGCACGACGAGCGTGCGCGATCCGAGGATCGGCGGCAGGAACATGAACACCATGCGCAGAAGGCCCGCCGACAGGCCGGGGACGGCGACGATCCAGTACAGCTGGCCCTCGTCGAGCGCGAAGCCGACCTCGTTGAGGCGCGGCGCGACCGCGCTGACCACGTACCAGGTCGCGAAGCTGATGAACATCGCGTAGGTCGTGATCGTGAGGGTCGTCCACGCACGCTTCGGATCCCAGGTGGCATCGTCTTCCGGATCCCAATTCGACAGATCAGGCTTGAGCGCGGTGCCGACAGCGGTCATCGAGGGACCTCCCTGAGTGCGACGATGCCCTCCTGACCCCTACCTTGCTCCAACCGGAGCGCGGCGTCCAGAGGCGAAGGAGGTGTCGGCGTGTGTGTTCCGGCCGGTGGATAGGCTCGTCCGGTGAGTTTCATCCGCCCCTTCCGGTCCGGTGACGAGTCCGCGCTCGCGGACATCTGCCTGCGCACGGCGGATGCCGGCGTGGACGCGACCGGCGTGCTCGATGACGACGCGATCTGGGCCGAGGTCTTCGTGCTGCCGTACGTCTCGCGGCATCCCGATCTCGCGTTCGTCGTGGAGACGGATGACGGGCGCCTCGCCGGGTACGTGGTGGGTGCGCCCGACACAGCGGCGTTCGAGGCGTGGTTCCGTGACGAGTGGTGGACGCAGCGCGGTGTGCGCTGGCCGATGCCCGCGGTGGAGCGCTCGCGGCAGGACGGCGTGCTCGTCTACGCCTACGGCCGTGGGGGCGAGCCCGAGGCGGATCTGGGGCGCTTCCCGGCGCACCTGCACATCGACCTCCTGCCGGAACTGCAGGGGCAGGGGTGGGGCCGGCGGCTGATCGACGCGCTCGCGGAGGCGCTTCGCGCCCGCGGCGTGCCGGGTCTCCACCTCGTGGCATCGATCGAGAATGTCGGAGCGCTCGCGTTCTACGACCGGCTCGGCTTCGCGCGCCAGCCCTCGCACGAGGGCGTGCAGGTGTTCGCGATGCGCCTCTGACGCGTCGGCGGCGACGTCAGGGGGACAGGACCTTCACACGCCGGCGCTCGTGCAGTGGCTGGCCCACGAGGGCGTCGTCGACCTTGTCGGAGCCGTCCTCGCGCCATCCGTGCTGTTCGTAGAAGGATGCCGCGCGGTCGTTGCCCCGGAGCACCCAGAGGTGCGCCTCGTCGAAACCGGCCGCGCGCATCGTGTCCTCCGCGGCGACCATGAGGGCGTGCCCGATGCCGGTCGACCAGTGTGTCGGCAGGGCGTACAGCGCGTAGAGCTCCCCGCTCTCGCGACGGTCCGCGTCCCGCGAACGGCCGAGCGCCGCCCAGCCGACGATGGCTCCGGCGCCGTCGAGGGCGACCAGTTGGCGGCTGCGGGGATCGGCGGTGAACTCGCTCCAGCGCTCGGCGCGACGGCGGCCCTCCTTCTCGGCGTCGAGGGCCTCGAGGACGGCACCTGCGATGAGCCCGCGGTACGCCGCCCGCCACGTCTCCACCCGCACATGGGCGATGGCGCGGGCGTCTCGTCGGCTCGCAGTGCGCACGGTCACGGTCACGATCTCGACCGTAGCGGACAGGGATCTCATAGAATGAGCCGGAACCGGGTCGGAGGGATGCCGACCGGGGGAGGGGTGAACATGTCCGACGGGGATCCGAATACGCAGTCCGGCGAGACGCCGATCGAACCGCAGCAGCCGGCGCCGCCCGTGCCGCAGACGCCGCCCGTGCCACCGGCCCCGCCGGTGCCTCCCCTGCCTCCCGTGCCGCCACTTCCGGCACCCGCCGGCACACCGACACCCGGCCTCGCTCCGGGCACCCCCGGCGAGCCCACGCCCCCCGACGCCGGGGCCAGGAAGAAGTCCAAGGCGGGCTGGTTCATCGGCGGCGGAGCCGTCCTGCTCGTCGGACTGCTCGTCGGCGGCGGTGCGCTCTTCGGTGCGGCAGCCGCGGGCGCAGCCGTGACCGAATACGAGGATGCCGTCGTCGTGTGGCAGGGTGAGGCGCTCGGCGAACTCGTGTCGTCGACGACCACGTACCCCGAAGACCTCTGGGACATGGAGGACTACTTCTCGGACGAGAGCCTCGCCCGCCAGGCCGAGCAGTGCAGCGAGCTGCAGGCAACGGCGGACCGCCTCGGGGACGCGGCGGCGTTCGCGCGGCCGCAGCCGTCCGGTCAGCCGCTCGGCTTCCTCTCCGGCGGCTACGGCGAGGCCGTCGAGGACGCCCAGGCCAAGGCCGCCGTCATCGACGCCTACCGTGTCCGGTCGCAGGAGC
>JAAZAR010000061.1 GCA_012514235.1 Actinomycetota bacterium | reverse complement strand
TATGCTTGACCACCGAGAGGTCGTGCGAGACGAACAGATAGGTGAGGTCGAACTCGTCCTGCAGGTCCTCGAGGAGGTTGAGCACCTGGGCGCGGATGGAGACGTCGAGCGCGCTCACCGGCTCGTCGAGCACGACCAGCTTGGGGTTGAGCGCCAGCGCGCGGGCGATGCCGATGCGCTGGCGCTGCCCGCCGGAGAACTCGTGCGGATAGCGCTCGGCGTGCTCGGAGTTGAGACCCACGGTGTCGAGCAGTTCCGCGACGCGCTTCTTGCGCTCCGCCTCCGTGCCCACTCCGTGGATCTTGAGCCCCTCGCCGACGATGTCGCGGATGCGCATGCGCGGGTTGAGCGACGCGTACGGGTCCTGGAAGACGATCTGCATGTCCTTGCGCAGCACGTTCATCTCGCTGCGCGAGGCCCTCATCACGTCGATGTCCTCGAACGTGACGGACCCGGCGGTGGCCGGGGTGAGACGCAACACCGTACGGCCGACGGTGGACTTGCCGCCGCCGCTCTCCCCCACCAGCCCCAGCGTCTCGCCCTTCTCCACGCTGAAGCTCACGCCGTCGACGGCGTAGACGTAGCCGGTCGTGCGCTTGAACAGCCCGGTGCGGATCGGGAAGTGCTTCTTGAGGTCGTGCACGCGCAGGAGGCTCATACGGCGGGCTCCTTGAAGTGCGGCAGGCCCGCCCGTATCGCCACGCGCTCCCCCACCGGGATCCAGCAGTGTACGCCGTGCTCCGGGCCGACGACCTCGAGCTTGGGCCAGATGTCCCTGCACTGCGCCCGGCGATACGGGCAGCGCGGGGTGAACGGGCAGCCGGGGGGCAGCGTGATGAGGTTCGGCGGCTGCCCCTTGATGGGCGTGAGCCGCGACTTCTCGGTCTCGTCGAGTCGCGGCAGGCTCGCCAGCAGACCCCAGGTGTACGGATGGTGGGGGTTGTAGAAGATCTCGTCCACGGGGCCGTACTCCACCGTGCGGCCGCCGTACATGACCATCACCTTGTCCGACATCTCGGCGATCACGCCGAGGTCGTGGGTGATGAGGATGACGCCCGAGTCGTACTGGGCCTGCATCTCGCGTACCACGTCGATGATCTGCGCCTGGATGGTGACGTCGAGCGCCGTGGTGGGCTCGTCGGCGATCAGGACGTCGGGGTTGCAGCTGATCGCCATCGCGATCATCGCGCGCTGACGCATGCCGCCGGAGAACTCGAACGGGTACTGGTCGACCCGCTTGTCGGCGTCGGGGATGCCGACCCGGGCGAGGAGGTCGGCGGCCATCTGCCACGCCTCGGCCTTGCCTTTGTCCTGGTGGAGCATGATCGCCTCGGCGATCTGCTTGCCGACCTTCATGACGGGATTGAGGCTGGTCATGGGGTCCTGGAAGATCATCGCGATGTCGTTGCCGCGCACGTGGCGCATCTCGGCGTCGCTGATGGTGCGGAGGTCCCTGTCGCGGAGCATGAGCGAACCCTCGACCACCTTGCCGGGCGGGTCGGGGATGAGACGCATGAGCGACATGGCGGCGACGGTCTTGCCGGACCCGGACTCGCCGACGATGCCGATGGTCTCACCGCGGTCGAGCGTGAAGCTCACGCCGTTGACCGCCTTCACCACGCCCGCATGCGTGAAGAAGTGCGTGGAGAGGCCCTTGACGGTGAGGAGGCGTTCGGCCATGCCTATTCCTTGAGCTTCGGGTCGGTCGCGTCGCGCAGGCCGTTGCCGAACGAGATGAACCCGAACACGGTCGTGACGAGCGCGATGCTGGGGAACAGCAGCCACCACCAGTTGCCCCCGGCGAGGTAGTTGACCGCGTCGGAGATCATGAGGCCCCAGGACGAGTTCGGCGGCTGGATGCCGATGCCGAGGTAGCTCAGGGCCGCTTCGGTGGCGATCGCGCCGCCGATGGCCATGGCGACGGCCACATAGACGGGCGCCATGCTGTTGGGCAGCACGTGCCTGAAGATGATGCGCATGTCGGTGGCGCCCTGGGCGCGCGCGGCCTCCACGTACTCCATGGACTTGACGCTGAGGATCTGGCCGCGCACGACGCGCGCGAACGTGGCCCAGCCGAGCACGCCGATGGCGATGAAGACGTTCTGGAAGCCCTGCCCGAGCACGCTCATGATGAGCAGCACGAACAGGATGTAGGGGAAGGCGAAGAAGATGTCGGCGGCGCGCATGATGATGGAGTCGACCACGCCGCCGTAGTACCCGGATATCGGGCCGAGGATGAGCCCCAAAGTGAGCGCGATCGCCACCGCGATGATGCCGACGAGCATGGCGACGCGGGTGGCGACCAGCGTCCGGGAGAGTATGTCGCGGCCGAGGAAGTCGGTGCCGAACGGGTGCTGCCAGGACGGCGGCGAACCAAGGCCCTCCGGCGACAGGTCGTAGTTGACCTGGTTCGGGTCGTACGGCGCCAGGTACCCGGGCGCGCCCGACCGGACCGCCTCGTCGCTGGCACGCACGTGCCAGTGCATCTGGTAGAAGACGGCCTCGGTGGTGCCGATCACGATGAAGACGATGATGATGCCGAGGCCGACCAGCGCCAGCCGGTTGCGCTTGAGGCGCCGCCACGTGTCGGCCCACAGGCCCAGCGGTTTGGTCTGCTCCTCGAGGACCTCCTCCACGACCTCGTCGGCGCGCCTCGCGTCCACGTCCTCAGGGGCCGTCACCCAGGAGGACCCGTAGACGTCCCTGTCCTCGCGCGTCGGCTCGTCCCAGTCAGGCATGGGTGCTCAGTCCTCGAGACGGACGCGCGGGTCGACCCAGGCGTAGCCGAGGTCGACGAGCAGGTTGGCGAAGACGAAGAAGAACGTGGCGAACAGCACGCCGCCGGCGATCACGGCCGTGTCACGGGAGTTGATGGCCTGGTAGATCATAAGGCCGATGCCGGGGCGGTTGAACACGGTCTCCGTGATGATGGCGCCGCCGATGAGGACGCCCAGATCGATGCCGGCGATGGTCATGACCGGGATGACGGCGTTCTTGAAGCCGTGGCCCCACACGACCTTGCGCTCGGTGAGACCCTTGGCGCGCGCCGTGCGGATGAAGTCGGATCGCGAGACCTCGAGCATGGAGGCGCGCTGCATGTACGAGATGTACGCGACCTCGATGAGCCCGAGCGTGAGCGCCGGCAGGACCAGCGTGGACCAGCTCGCAGGCGTGGACGGGATGATGCCGAGCACGGTAGGCCCGACGCCTCCGATCGGCAACCAGTCCAGTTTGAGTCCGAAGATGTACATGGCGAAGTAGCCGAGCACGAACACGGGGATGCCCCAGAGGATGAGAGCTCCCGTGGTGAGCGCCGTGTCCCAGAAGGTGTACTGGCGCAGCGCCGAGTACACGCCGAGCGGGATGCCGAGCAGTTCGATGAGCACGGCGGCCACGGCGAGCTGGATGGTGACGGGGGCCGCTTCGCGGATCATCTCCCCGACCGGCCGCGAGGAGTAGAGAGACTCGCCGAGGTCTCCGTGCAGCAGACGCTCGACGTACTTGTAGTACTGCACGTAGAACGGCCGGTCGAGCCCGCGTTCGTGGCGGACGCTCGCGATCTTCTCGGGGCTGGCGCCCTTGCCGGCGAGCGCGACGGCGGGGTCGCCGGGCACGAGCTTGAGCATGCCGAAGGTGATGAGCGTGACGCCGAACAGCACGATCACGAGCTGGAGCAGGCGCCGGATGATGTACGCGATCACGGGAGCGTTCTCACAGGGTCAGAGCCTCGCAGGGACCGGATGCGGCGACCCTTGTCAGGGCGCGAGACGGTCCGCGGCCGGAGCCGCGGACCGTCTCGCATGTATCGCCGTATGGAGTGTACTCAGGCATACCCCCGGGGGCAACCTGTCGTGAGGCTACTTGACCCACACATCCCACATGTCGACGAGCATGAACGCGTTGTAGGTGAACCCGCCGATGCGGTTGTTGGTCGCACGGGCGTCACGGTACGTGTACACCGGGATGCAGGGAGCATCCGCGAGGATGAGCTTCTCCGCCTCGTTGTAGAGGGCGAGGCGCTGCGCCTCGTCGGTGGTGCTGCGCGCCTCTTCGAACAGCCTGTCCACCTCGGCGTTGCTGTAGAAGCTGTACGAGCCGTACTTGCCGCCGTCGGTCGTGAACAGGTAGATGAAGTTGTCGATCGACGGGTAGTCGGCGACCCAGCCCATGCGCAGGAGCGCCGGAGGCTTGTTCTCGGAGGCCTGCGTCCAGTAGCTGTTGGTCTCGATGCCGTTCAGCTTGAAGGTGAGCTCGGGCATGGCCTTCTGCCAGCCGGCGACCATAGCCTCGGCGATCTTGTCGTGACCCGCGCCCGAGTTGAACCAGTACGGGATGTCCTTCGGCAGCGTGCCGCTGAACTCGTCCAGCTTGGCCTGCGCCTGCTCCGGGTCGTACGGATACGGGTTGAGTCCGGCCTTGTAGCCGGGGATCGTGACCGGGACGATCGAGTCCGAGGGGATGGAGATGCCCTCGTTCACGATGGTGGAGACGGCCTCGCGGTCGGCAGCCATGTTGAGGGCCGCGCGGATCGGGAGGTTCTCGTCACCGCCGAGCGTCGGCTTGTTCATCGCGACGCTGATGAAGTACACCGACGTGCTCGGATAGGCCTCGACGGTCCAGGTGCCGTCCTTGGTCTTGGGATCGTTCTGGGCGGCCTTGAAGTTGCCCGTCGGGACGCGCGCGTAGTCGACGTCGCCCTTCTGGAAGGCCAGCCAGGCGGTGTTGTCGTCCGTGTAGATCGGGAAGTTGATCGTCTCCACGTACCCGGGGCCGGCCGAGTTCTCCGACGCGCCGTCCTTGTTCCAGTAGTCCTTCCACTGCGTGAGGGTGATGTACTGGTTGTGCTTCCACTCCTCGACCATGTACGGGCCCGTGCCGACCGGCTTGTCGAAGAACGCCTTGCGGCCGATCTCCTTGGCGTAGTCGACGGGGAACACCTGCGTGATCGGGTGCACCAGGGTCGCCGTGAAGTCGGCGAACGGATACTGGAGCGTGACCTCGAGCGTGTAGTCGTCGAGAGCCTTGACGCCGCTCAGGACCGGTCCTTCCGCGAACCCCGACTCGGGGTCGATGCCCTTGATGGGGGCCATGATGTAGGTGGTGGCGGACTTGTTCTCGGCCTGCGCGTTGTAGCTCCAGGCGTCGACGAAGTCCTGCGCCTTGACCTCGCGGTTCACCGGCGGCTGGAACATGACGCCCTGGCGGATCTTGAAGGTGAAGACGGTGGCGTCCTCGTTCACCTCGGTCGACTCGGCGAGGTCGGGCACCGCCTTGGTGGTGCCGTCAGGCTGCAGCTGCAGGATGTAGAGGCCCTGGAACACCTGGTGCTCGACCTGGGCTCCCTCGGACTCCTGCGTGTTCAGCGGCTCGATGCTGACGGGCTCCGCGCCGATGGCGAAGTTGTACTGGCCGCCGGCCTTGGGCTCGCCTGCGGGGCTCGCGTCGTCGGACGGCTCGTCGCTGCCGCACGCTGCGAGCAGCATGGCCGCGACGATGAGGACCGCGGCCAGGATCAGCAGGCCGCGCCACCTCCTCGTTGGTCTCTTCACGATGACCTCCTTGTGACTGAACGTCGTCAGACTCCCCCCGGAGTCTTCCATTGCGGCCGCTCACCCCTGACTCGCAGCCATGAACCTACGTGTAGTGCACACCTCCGCTGTCGCGTTCCGCCACTGTGCCGCCGGAGGTGCGCCATTGTCAACTTTACTCTTCTATACAATCCCCTGCACTCGAGCTTCACTCGATCCAGACAGATCGCATGTCGGTGGTACCCATGGGGTCCACGGCGAACCCGTGGAGACGCGGACCCACGACACGGTGGTAGCGATAGGAGTACAGCGGCAACGCCGGCATGTCCGTGAGGATGAGCTTCTCCGCCTGGGCATACAGATTCTGCCGCTGCTGCGCGTCCATTGTAGCGCGCGCCTTCTGCAGAAGCTCGTCCACCCCGGCGTTTGAGTAGAAGGTGTAGCTCCCGGTCGGCGACTGGTCGGACTGGAACAGCGGGTACAGGAAGGCGTCCATGGACGGGTAGTCCGCGATCCAGGCGATCCTGAACAGCTGGCTGCCGCTCCCCTTGTCGCCGCGAGAGAGCTTCTCCAGGAAGGTGCCCCACTCGTACCCGCTCGGCTTGACCTTCAGCCCCGCCCCGGCCCAGCCGGCGGCCAGCGTCTCGCCGATCCGCCGGTGGTCGTCGCTGACGTCGTACCAGTAGTTGAGCGTCGGGGCGCCGCCCATCGTCGTCACTACGGCGGCGGCGCCTTCCGGATCGTACGGGTACGGGTTCTGCGCGTCCTTGTAGCCGGGGATACCGGGAGGCACGTAGCCGCCCGCCACCTCGTCGACTCCGAGGCCGACCTCGTCGACGACCGCCTGGGCGGCGGCCGACTGGCTCAGCGCCTTGCGCAGGTCGAGGCTCGCCCCCAGGGTCGGGTCGGTCATGTTGATGCCGACCAGGTACACGGCGGCGGCCGGCCAGGAACCGGCCGTCCGGCCGTCGCCGGCCGCCCCGGGGCTGGCCGTGGCCGCCGGGAGCTGCTCCACCGGCACCTGCGAGCAGTCGAGCCGGCCCGCCTGGAAGTCCTCCCACATGGCGTCGACGTCGTCGTAGATGGGCAACTGGACGGCGTCGACCCATCCCGGCTGCTCCGCGTCCCAGTAGGTCGGGTTCTTGACGAGCCGGATCTCTTCCTTGTGGCGCCAGGACTGGACGGCGTAGGCGCCGGTGCCCACCGGAGCCCTCGCGAACACCTTGGCGCCGACCTCATCGATGTAGTCCACGGGCGTCACGGCGGCGACGGGGTGCCCCAACGTCGCCGGGAAGTCGGCGAAGGGGTAGCGCAGCGTCACCTGCAGCGTCTGGTCGTCGACGACCGTGACGCCGGTGAGGCCCTGCTCCGGATCGGTCTGGTAGCCACGGTCGTCCAGACCCTCGATCGGCGCGAGGATGTAGGCGACGTACGACTGGTTCTCGGGGTCGGTGACCCGCGTCCACGAGTCGAGGAAGTCCTGTGCGGTGACGGCCCGGCTGACCGGCGGCTGGAAGGTCACGTCCTCCCGCAGGTGAAACACCCAGGTCTGGGCGTCGGCCGACTCCCAGCTGACGGCGATGTCGGGCTCGGTGACCAGCACCCCGTCGTCGTTGCGCACCCACTTCGTGAGCCCCTGGAACACCTGGTGTGCGACCTGGAGCCCGGAGGCGTCCTGGGCGTTGAGGGGCTCGATGGACACAGGCTCGCCCGGCAGCGGGAAGACCAGCGCGCCGCCCGGCTTGGGCGTGCCCTCGTCGGCCGGCGTGTCGCCGCCCGCGTCGCTGGAACAGCCGCCGAAGGCGGCCGCCGCGGCGGCCAGCAGCGAGACGGCGAGCACTGCGCCGATCAGCTTGCGTGTCCGGGACTGCATCAGCGTGCGGGTGGGATCAGGATCCTGCCCGGAAGGACCGCCAGCGGCCGCCGTGACGACGTCGCGGCGACCGCGCACCAGAGTGCGGGGCGAGGTCGGGCGTCAGCCCAGCCTCCAGATCAGGACGAACGTGTTCGCGAAGAAGAGCACGCCCACGATGATCGTGTAGCGCGTGAGGTTGCGCTCCATGACGCTGGCCGACGAGGCGAACGAGAACCCGGTGACGCTGGCCATGCCGGCGTCTTTGCCGGAGTGCAGCAGCACGAGGACGATGACGAGGACCGCGAGCAGGAGCTGGACGGCGACGAGGATGGCGTTGAGCAAGTCTTCTCCCCCTGAGGGCGAACGTGGACGCGTACGAGCATATCACCGTCGTGCGCCTCTGCGGCGACCGACGATGACTGCTGCCAGGACCATTCTTGCACCCGAAGAGGCGAGCTCCAAACCCGACGGCGCCGGCGTGACGGCCGGCCGCAGACGGGCTCGCCTCACCCGGCGGGCTCGAGCAGGTCGCGACCCGTCATCTCCGGCGGCTGTTCGACGCCGAGCAGCGCCAGGATCGTCGGCGCGAGGTCGCAGAGCCTGCCGCCATCGCGCACGCGCATGCCGGGGACGGTGGCGACGAACGGCACCAGGTTCGTGCTGTGGGCCGTGTTGGGACTGCCGTCCGGCTCCAGCATGTGGTCCGAGTTGCCGTGGTCGGCGGTCACCAGACAAGCGCCTCCCTGCGCCAGGGTCGCCTCGACCACGCGCCCCAGGCAGGCGTCGACCGTTTCCACGGCCTTGACGGCGGCCGGGATCACGCCCGTGTGGCCGACCATGTCGGCGTTGGCGTAGTTGACGACGACGAAGTCGAACCTGCCGGTCTCGAGGCGGCGCACGAGCTCGTCGGTCACGCCGACCGCGCTCATCTCGGGCTTGTGGTCGTAGGTGGGGACGTCGCGGGGGCTGGGGACGAGCACCCGCTCCTCGCCCTCGACCTCGAGTTCCACGCCGCCGTTGAAGAAGAACGTCACGTGGGCGTACTTCTCGGTCTCGGCGATGTGCAGTTGCCTGAGTCCATGCTCGGCCAGGACGTCGGCGAGCACGTGCTCGGGATGCTCCGGCGGGAACGCGACCGGCAGCGGGAACTCCTTCTTGTACTGGGTCATGGTGACGAAGTCCACAGCCGGCGGGTGAGGCCCGCGGTCGAACTCGTCGAACCCGCGCTCCGTGAAGGCGCGGGTGAGCTCGCGGGCGCGGTCGGGCCGGAAGTTGAAGAACACGCACACGTCGCCGTCGCGCACGCGAGAGTCGAGCTCGGGCGCGACCACCGTCGGCCGGACGAACTCGTCCGACTCGCCGCGGGCGTAGGCGGCGTCCACCGCCGCCTGGGCGTCCGCGGCGAAGAACCCCTGCGCGTACGCGAGCGCGTCGTACGCCAGCTTGACGCGGTCCCAGCGCGTGTCCCGGTCCATGGCGTAGTAGCGGCCGCTGACGACGCCGTAGCGGCCCACGCCGAGACGGTCCATGGCCTCCTGGATCGTGGCCAGATAGCCCTTGGCGCTGCGCGGCGGCGTGTCGCGGCCGTCAAGGAACGCGTGGACCACCACGTCGCGGACCTTCTCGCGGGCGGCGAGGTCGAGGCAGCCGACCAGATGGTCCATGGCGGCGTGCACGCCGCCTTCGGAGACCAGACCCATGAGGTGCAGCCGGCTCCCCCTCCCCGCCGCCTTGGCGTACGCCTGCCTGAGCACACGGTTCTCGAAGAAGCTGCCGTCCTCGATGGCCAGGCTGATGCGCGTGAGGTCCTGGTAGACGACGCGACCGGCACCGATGTTGAGGTGGCCGACCTCGGAGTTGCCCATCTGCCCCGGGGGCAGGCCTACGGCCGGCCCCGAGGCGTCGAGGACGCCGTGCGGATACGCGGCGAGGAGCCCGTCGAAGACGGGGGTCTCCGCGAGGCTCACGGCGTTGTCGGGCCCCGGCGGGGCGACGCCCCAGCCGTCCATGACCACCAGGACGACCGGGCGGTACGTCGCCCCGCCGGCAGCCCGGTCGGTCACGCGGGCTCCGCGAACTTGACGATGCGGCTGAAGCTCTCGGGATCGAGGCTCGCGCCGCCGACCAGCACGCCGTCGATGTCCGGTTGGGCCATGAGCTGATCGATGTTGTCCGGCTTGACGCTGCCGCCGTACAGGATGCGCACGCCGTCGGCGGCGTCGCCGAACCGCTCGCGGATGCGGGCGCGACAGAACGCGACCGTCTCCTGTGCCTGCTCGGGCGTGGCGGTGACGCCCGTGCCGATGGCCCAGATGGGCTCGTAGGCGATGGCGACGTTGGCCACCTCGGCGGCGCTGATCTCGGCGAGATCCGCGTCGAGCTGGCCGCCGACCTTGCTCTCCGTCTGACCGGCCTGACGCTCCTCGAGCGTCTCGCCGCAACAGAGGATCGGCTGCAGGCCGGCGTCGAGCGCCGCGCGCACCTTCTTCGCCAGGTCGGCGTCGTTCTCGTTGTAGTACTGCCGCCGCTCGGAGTGGCCGAGGATGACGTAGGGGACGCCGAGCTCGGCCAGCATGCCCGGCGCGGTCTCGCCGGTGTACGCGCCCTCGGCCGCGTAGTGCATCGTCTGGGCGCCGACCTTGATCTGCGTGTCGACCACGCAGCCGAGTGCGGTCGACAGGTCGATCGTGGGCGGGCAGATGAGCACGTCGCGGTCCTCCACTCCCGCCACCAGCGGCCTGAACGCGGTGAAGAAGTCCCTGGTCTGCGCCGAGGTCTTGTACATCTTCCAGTTGCCCGCCATGAGGGGCCTGCGTCCGGCCGGGGCCGCAGCCGGGGTCTTGTCCATGAGCGCCTCCACGCCGGGCAGGGCCCGGCCTTCCAGGAATTCCATGGAGGCGCCGCCACCGGTGGACACATGGGTGAGCCGGCCCTCCAGACCGAACGTGCGGACCGCCGAGACGGTGTCGCCGCCGCCGGCCACCGTGACGGCGGCGGCGGTGGCGATGGCCTCGCCGACGGCCTTGGTGCCGGCGGAGAACTCGGCGATCTCGAACAGCCCCATCGGGCCGTTCCAGTAGATGGTGCCGGCGCCGCGGAGCAGCCGCTCGAAGTCGGCCGTGGTCCGCGGGCCGATGTCGAGCGCCATCTCGTCCGCGGCGATGCCGTCTGCCGGGGCGACCCGTGTCGGCGCGCCGGACGCTGCTTCGCGCGCCACCACCACATCGGTGGGGATGACGAGCCTGCCGTGCGCGGCTCCGGCCTCGGCGAGGATCTCGCCCGCCACCGTGACCTCGTCGCCGGCGCCCTTGGACGCCCCGACCTCGTGGCCCTCGGCGGCGAGGAACGCGTTGGCCATCGCGCCGCCGATGAGCACGGTGTCGGCGATGGCGAGCATGTGGCGGATGATGCCGATCTTGTCCGACACCTTGAGCCCGCCCAGCACGACGACGAACGGGCGGGCAGGATCACGGAGGAGTCGCCCCAGGACCTCCAGCTCCTTGTTCATGAGCAGGCCGGCCACCGACGGCACGTGATGGGTGACTCCCTCGGTCGACGCGTGCGCGCGATGCGCCGTGCCGAAGGCGTCGTTGACGTAGACGTCGCCGAGCGCCGCCAGCTGCTTGGCGAAAGCGTCGTCGTTGCCGGTCTCCTCCGCGTGGAAGCGCAAGTTCTCGAGCAGCAGCACGTCGCCCGGCCGGAGCGCAGCGGCCGCCTGCTCGACCGCGGGGCCGACGCAGTCGTCCACGGTCGCGACGGGGCGGCCGAGCAACTCCGAGAGCCGCGCCGCCACGGGGGCCATGCGCAGCTCGTCCACGACCTGGCCCTTGGGCCGGCCGAGGTGGGACATGAGCACCACCGAGCAGCCCTGGTCGAGCAGGTACTGGATGGTGGGCAGAGCGGCGCGCACCCGCGTGTCGTCGGTCACGCGCCCCTCGCTCAACGGTACGTTGAAGTCCACGCGCACGAGCACGCGCTTGCCCGCGAGCGGATAGTCGGTGAGCGACCGCTTCATGGCGTCTTCAGCCTCCCCCGCGAGATGGTGATGTCAAAGGACCCGCTGGACGAGGTCGACGAGACGGCACGAGTAGCCCCACTCGTTGTCGTACCAGCTCACGACCTTGACCATCTTGCCCTTGGCCATGGTGAGCGCCGGATCGAAGATGGAGGAGTGGCTGTTGCCGACGATGTCGATGCTGACGACGGGGTCTTCCTGGTACTGGAGGATGCCCTTCATCGGCCCCTCGGCGGCGGCCTTCATCGCCGCGTTGACCTCGTCCGCGGTGACCTCGGTGCCGAGCTCGGCGACCAGGTCGGTGGCCGAGCCGTCCGGCGTCGGCACGCGCAGCGCGAAGCCGTCGAGCCGGCCCTCGAGCTCGGGGATGACCAGGCTGACGGCACGCGCGGCGCCCGTGGTGGTCGGGATGATGCTGAGCGCGGCGGCGCGGGCGCGGCGCAGGTCCTTGTGCGGGAAGTCGAGCACCTTCTGGTCGTTGGTGTAGGCATGGATCGTGGTCATGAAGCCCTTCTCGATCCCGAAGTTGTCCACCAGGACCTTGGCCATCGGGGCGAGGCAGTTGGTGGTGCAGCTGGCGTTGCTGATGACGTCGTGCTGGGTCTTGTCGTAGGTCTCGTCGTTGACGCCGAGGACGATGGTGGCGTCCGGACCCTTGGCCGGCGCGCTGATGATGACCTTGCTCGCGCCGGCCTCGAGATGCGCGGCCGCCTTGGCCCGCTCGGTGAAGCGGCCGGTGGACTCGATGACGACGTCCGCGCCGAGCTCGCGCCAGGGAAGCTTGGCGGGGTCGGTCTCGGCGGTGACGCGGACGCGCTTGCCGTCGATGACGAGCGCGTCCTCCTCGACCTCTACCGTCCCGGGGTACAGACCGTGGACGGAGTCGTACTTGAACAGGTGGCCCAGCGTCCTGGAGTCGGTAAGGTCGTTGATGCCGACGAACTCGACATCGGCGCCCTGGCGCTGCGCGGCGCGGATGACGAGGCGGCCGATGCGGCCGAAGCCGTTGATGCCTACGCGCACGGTCATTGCTTCCTCCCGGTCGGTTTCTCGGCGGACAGCTTACCAGAGGGAGCGTCCGATTGAGATGTTAATTGTTCACTTTTGCGCGACTTGCTGACTGGTTGCGTGCATCACGCACAGGCGCATCCTCACGCGGCGCCCTGCTGGCCGCTCCGCGTCGGTCTCAGGAGACGGACGGCAGCGGCGGCTGCGCCGTCGTGGGAATGCGCCCGAGGAAGATATTGCCCGTCCTGCCGTCGATGGACACCCAATCGCCGACGGCGACCTCCTGGCCGGCCAGCCGGACGGTGCCGGTGCGCTCCACGACCTCGAGGTCGACGCACTCGACGACGGCGGTCTTGCCCAGCCGCTTCGCGGTGACGGCGGCGTGCGACGTCGTCCCGCCGCGGGCCGTGAGGATGCCGTCGACGCGGGTGATCATGCCGATGTCCTCGGGCACGGTGTCCGGACGGAGGAGGACGATGTTCTCGTCGGGCGCCTCCGCCAGCAGCCTGTCGATCTGCTCGGCATCGATGGCGACGCGACCCGAGTACGCGCCGCCGGCGACACCCATGCCCACGGCCACCGGCGGGCCGTAGTTGGGCGACGTGGTGTCGAAGTAGGCCGCGTCGCGCGTCTGCTCCTGCACAGCGGAACGTTTCTGCAGGATGTAGAGATCCGACGCGGCCGGCGACTCGAACGTGAACTCGATCTCCTGCGGGTCGAACTCACGCTCGCCCACGAGGTCGCGCGCGACCTCCAGCAGCTTGCCGTAGATCTCCGGGAAGTCGCGCTCCAGCGAGTGCTCGGTGCCGCGATAGGTGAGGCTCCCGAGACGCTGCGCCTCGCTGATCGGCCACGGGAACACGAGTCCGCCGACCAGGTCCTCGCCCTGGCTCTGGACGGCGAAGTCGCCGAACAGTCGGACCTGACGGCTGTGCGGCTCCAGCGGGTTGCTGGTGAACGTGACGCCAGACCCCGACTCGCGGCTGAGGTTGCCGTAGACCATGCGCTGGATGACGACCGCCGTCCCCCACTCTTCGGCCACGCCGATGTACTGCCGGTACAGGCGTGCCGGTGCCGAATCCCAGGACTCGAGCACCTTGCGCACGCAGGCCACGACCTGGGCGAACGGCTCGTCCACGAAGACGACGCCGTGGTCGCGAGCCCGGGACTTGTAGGCGAAGGCGATCTCGCGCATCTGCTCCGCGGTGAAGTCGACCTTCGCGGCGACGCCGTACCGTGTCTTGTGCTCGGTCATGATGGCGTCGAAGAAGTCGCGGTCCATGCCGTAGGACATCGCCCACGACTGCAGGAAGCGGCGGTAGCTGTCCCAGGCCGCCCACGCCGTCTCCGGGCGGCGCGCGAACGCCGCCGCAAGCTCGTCGTTGAGGCCCACGTTGACGAAGGTGGTCATGAGGCCGGGCATGGAGATGGCCGCGCCGGAACGGATGGAGAGCAGCAGCAGCCGGCGCGGGTCGCCCAGCCTGAGCTTGACCCGGCGTTCGAGCGCTTCCACCGCCTCCCGCAGGCGGCGGATGGTGTCGTCGTACAGCGGCGGGTACGACATGGCCGGCACGGCGCCGAACAGCTCCGTGCTGAGCACGAAGCCCTCGGGCACCTTGTGCCCGTAGGCTGCCATCTGCTTGAGCCCGAGCCCCTTGAACCCGAGCGTCGTCTGGTCGTCCGTACCCCGTTTGGGCTTGTGGATGGGAGAGACGAGACGCTCCGGATCGTAGTTCATCATGCGGGTGAGGCCGCGGCTGTCCAGCCGTCCGCCCAGCGTGGAGATCTGGCGAAGCGCCGCGGCCATGTAGCGGTCGAGGGCCTGCAGGCCGAGCCCCGAGACCAGCACTTCGCGCAGCACCATCTCGGCGACCGCGTCGATCGAGAGCCCGCGGGCCTCGCACTGGCGCGGATCGTTCACGAGCACCGCGTGCAGCACCTGCTCGTGGCTGAGGACCGACGTCGACGAGAGCTCGGTCACGCTGGCGGAGAGGAACTGGAAGACGTTCTGGTACTGGTGGAAGGTGAAGTTGCGCAGCGAGAAGCTGGCCTCGAGCATGTCGAGGTTCGCGTCCAGGGCGCGCGAGTCGATGCCGTCCACGGCGAGTGCGCGCTCGAAGCGGCGCAGGGTGGTCGCCATGCGGCGCAGCGACGCGCGCGTCACGTACCTCTCGATGCCCTCGTCCACCACGTCGTCCAGCAGGCGTCCGACGAGGTGCTCCACCCGGAAGGAGAGCCCCAGGGCGTCGAACCGCGGCTCCGAATAGTTGCCGTAGATGGAGGGGATGCCGGCGGCGATGTGCCGCTTCTGGTAGATGTTCTCGGTCGCCGGCGCGGGTGCAGGGTCGAGGATGATGGCCTTGAGTTCCTCGAGCACGGTGAGGGCGGCGTCGAGGAGCTTGTCGCGGGTCTGGCGGCCGGGACGGGCCTGCCAGCGGGCGAGCGCGGACTCGAACCGCCGGCGAGTCCGGGCGTCGAGGCTGTAGTGACGGCGTACGGCCGCGCCCACGTCGCCGGCCTCCGGCGAGTACTTGTAGGCCAGGAGCTGGTGCGTGCGCACCAGCAGGGCCACCCGGCGCCGGGCGACGCCCTGCGGCGAGTGATCGCCGTCCCCGTCCAGGCCCAGCCGCGCCTTCAGATCAGAGGGCTCCAGCGCCACCAGCTCGTCGACGACGTCTCCGTCTGTCTTCGCGGCGAGCTCCTTGAGCACCTCGTGCGGGCCCTCCGCCCAGGAACGCTCGTCGCGGATGGCGGCGAGCGTGTTGGCTGAGACGTAGGGCTCGAGCCCCGAGGGGTCCAGCGTGAACCAGTACCGCAGGGCCTCCCGGCTGAAGGCCACCATCCGGTTGGACGATTCCGCGTGCACCTGCTTGCGCAGGAAGTGCATGAGTGTGTCGCGCCGTCCGCAGATCTCGTCGATCTGCGTGGACACGGCGCGCAGTTCGCCCTCAGCCCCCACCTCGTTGAAGTACACGGGCAGCGTGCGCAGCAGCTGCTTGGCGACGAAGTAGATGGGTCTGATGTCGGCGTTGAGGAAGCGCGTGACGTCCCGCTGGAAGAGGTCGGTGTCGGCGATGAACACGCCGCCCAGCTTGAGCTGCACGTTGAGGGCGGCGGCCAGCCGCTCGAAGAGCGCCGGGTTGGACTCGATGATGCGCATCCAGCACCGGATCTTGGGCAGGTGGTACGGGTTGACCACCGTCTCCCACTCGTCGGTGGCGCCGCGGATGTCGGGATACTGGAACTTCCAGTAGAGGATGTCCTCGATGAGATGGTCGGCGGCGCGCACGTTGCCGGCCTCGCCGATCGCGACCCCGATGGCCTCGTAGCAGGCGAAGCGGGTGAGCAGGAAGTCGTTGTCGCGGCCGCGGAAGAACGCCGTGAGCCGCGAGAGGATCCGGATGGCGTCGGTGTGCCTGTCCGGCCGCATCATCTCCTTGACCACGCCGAGGAGGTCGGCCATGACCTCCTTCTGGCGATAGCCGAGCGTCTGGTCCTTGAGGAAGAACAGGCACACCGCGAACCTGTCCTCCAGGTTCTCCACACCGAACAGCGCGTCGATCGCCTCCGCGAGCACGGTGGAGAACAGCGGGAACGTCGGCTCGAGCAGTCTGTCGTCCGGGGCGGCCGCAAGGGCATCGAGCAGCATCGCGATGCGGTCGCGGTGCAAGACGGGGAACTGTCGGGCGACCGCGCCCGGGTCGGTGAGGTGCTCCCCCTGCGACAGCGCCCAGGCAGGCACGTCCAGGCTCTCGCGCAGTCGCCGGTAGCCCGCCTCCAGCAGCCGGCGATAGAGCGCGGAGTACGCGGGCGCGAGCGCCTCGCGCTCCTGCGCATGCCGGACGAGGTTGCGCAGGAGCGTGTCGCGCTCGAGGAACTCGGCCTCGCGCTCCGGCAGCAGCCGGGCGAGCGCCTCGGCGAGCCCGGCGAGCGGCCCGTCGTACTCGTCGCCGTGCGGTCCGGCCAGCACGCCCCCTGACCAGGTGAGCAGGGCACGGAGCAGGTGCGAGAACTGCTCCGCGGTGAGCGGCGAGTCCAGGAGCCCGACGCTGAGCTCCGCCAGCAGGCCGAACAGTTCGGTCCTGCGCGGCGAGCGCTCGAAGTATGACCAGTTGCGCAGCAGCGTCGTCTGGAGACCCTCGACGAGCAGCGATGAGTTGCGGAACGTGTGGAAGTACTCGCCCATGGTCTCGGCGAGCGAGCCGCGCACGCCGTGCAGGCCGTCGACCGCGTCCAGCAGTGGCTGGTAGCGGTCCGGGATGACCACCTCCTGGGCGGTGGTGGCGAGGTTGGCGCGCAGAGCCTCGGAGTCGAACGGTATCGGCATCGTCTTCACACCGTCCATGATACCCGCTGTGCCCGTCGGCTCGGGTACGATTGGACGATACGCACACTCAGGCGGCGCGGAGAGGCCCGTGCGACGGGGAGGTCCGCGCCAGGAGGTACGGGAGAGATGACCGCACAGCGCACGCTCGGCATCAACGGCATCGGCAGGATCGGCAAGCTCACCCTTTGGCACCACCTGGGCCGCGACGACTTCGACCGCTTCGTCGTCAACACAGGCCGCCCCGTCGGCACGTCGCTGGAGTCCGTCGTCCAGTACCTGTCCAAGGACAGTACCTACGGCCCCCTGCACCGCTTCCTCTTCGGTCGCTCGGGCACGCGCGACATGAGCGTCGTGGACGAGGACAAGGGGCTGATCAGCGCCTACGGCAAAGAGATCGTCATCCTGCGCGAGGCGCGCAACCCCCGGGACATCCCGTGGCGTGAGCACGGCGTGGCGCTCGTGGTGGACTGCACCGGCACCTTCCGCGACCCCCACGCCGAAGCGGACGCCCCCCGCGGCTCGCTGCGCGGCCACCTGGCGGCCGGCGCGGCCGTGGTCGTCCAGAGCTCGCCGTTCAAGACCAGGCAGAAGGGCGTCCCGCTGCCGGACGACGCCGCGATCCTCATCCACGGCATCAACGACTACCAGTTCGACCCGGCGCGGCACACGCTGGTCTCCGCCGCTTCCTGCACGACCACGGCGCTCGCGCACATGATGCGCCCGCTGCTCGAGCGCGACCTCACCAAGGACATGATCACCGCGGGCATGAGCACGATCCACGCGGTGACCAACTCGCAGCCTGTCCTGGACGCCGTACCCAAGGCCGGCGCCACCGACCTGCGCAAGACCCGTGGCGCCGTCGGCAACGTGGTGCTCACCTCCACCAACGCCGCGGCGGCGCTCGAACAGGTCATGCCGGAGATCGGCACCATCGGCTTCATGGCCGACTCCGTTCGGGTTCCCACACAGAGCGTGAGCCTCATCATCCTCAACGTGACGTTCCAGAGCGAGACGCGGCCCGACGGCACCGTCACGGTGGAGCGCGAGACGATCAACGCCATCTACCGTGAGGCGGCCGAGAGCGAAGCCCGTGGACTGCTCAAGTTCTCCGACGAGCAGAACGTCTCGACGGACATGCTCGGCGAGGACGCCGCCGTGGTCATCGAGGGCGCGGAGACGCACACCCGCACGGGCTTCATGAACCTCAAGGTGCCGCCGCGGACTCCCGGGGAGGCCGGCGGAGACGTGGTGCGCGTGCCGCTCACGCACGTCAAGGTCTTCGGCTGGTACGACAACGAGATGGGCAGCTACACGTACCGTCTGGGCGAGCTCACGGTCCGCGCCGCCCAGAGCATGTGAGGCGGCGCGGCGGCGCCGACGGGACGGACCGACGGGCGGCGCCGGCGCCGGTCAGCTAGCCGGCCAGCTCGCCCGCCAGGGCGACGAGCCGGCGCAGCCGGTGGTTGAGCGCCGACCGGCTGAGCGGCGGGTCGGCCAGCTCCGCCAGCTCCGCCAGGCTCAGGTACGGGTACTCCACGCGCAGCTCGGCGACGTCGCGAAGCCGGGGCGGGACGTCGTCCCAGGCCGCCGACGCCATCAGCTCGCTGATGAGGGCGGCCTGCCGCGCGCCTGCCGAGGCGGCGCGCCGGGCGTTCGCGGCGTCGCAGTTGGCCAGCCGGTTGGCGCTCTCCCGCACCGTCCCGAGGACTGCGTGCTCCTCCCAACGCAGACACGAATCGTGGGCGCCGAGCACGGCGAGGAGGTCGGCAGCCGTCTGCCCGCGCTTGGTGTAGCAGGCCACGTTGCGCTCGCGAGATGTCAGGGAGAAGGGCAGGTCCAGCCGCGCGAGCAGACGCTGGACCTGTTCCGCGAAGCCCTCGCTCTCCATCGTGAACTCGGCGTGCACCGGCGAGCCGGGAGCGGACATCGACCCGCAGCCGAGGAACAACCCGCGGAGGAAGGCGACCACGCAGCAGTGCCGCTCGAGGAGGCGCCGCGGCGCCGTCATCTGGACGGCGAGGTCGTCCGAGAGCACGCCCACCTCGTTGAGCACCTGGAGGCTCCTGCCCTCGTCGCCCAGCAGGACCTCGTAGCGCAGCCCGACGGGCGCGCTCTCGACGGTCCGAAGCTGGGCGTCCGCCTGGAGAGGTTTGAGCAGCGCCAGCACGTGGCGGGCGACGGCGGGGTGCGCGACGGAGATGCGCACCGCGAAGTGTCCGCCGGCGCCGAGCTCGAAGGTGCCGGCCCCGAACAACACGCCCGAGAGCTGCGCACGGCGGCAGTGCTCGGCCCCGGGCGGGACGGTGACGAGTTCCAGCTTGACGTCGCGTGTGAAGCCCACGGCGCTACCTCACGAGCCGGACGAGCGCCTGCGAGAGGCGGTCGGGGTCGTGGCGCACCACGTCGCTCTCGGCGGCGACGGGCGCCCGCACCACCTTGACGCCGAACGCCTTGAGGCGCCTGTCGTCGACCACGACCGGCCGTGCCCCGAAGCGCCCGTAGGTCGCGACCAGCTGGTCGGACACGGGGGCTTCGTTGACGAGGACGGCGTCGATGAGCCCGGCGAGGCCGTGCCGGTACAGGGCGGCGACGTGGTCGGCGGCCGTGTAGCCGTCCGTCTCCCCCGGCTGCGTCATGACGTTGCAGACGTAGACGACCCAGGCGCGCGTGGCCGCGATGGCCTCGCGCACCTCGGGTACCAGCACGTTGGGGATGACGCTGGTGTACAGGCTGCCCGGGCCCAGGACGACCAGCTGGGCCCGGGCGATCGCGGCGAGCGCCTGCGGCACGCCGCGCGGCGCCTCGGGCGTGAGCCACACGCGGCGCGGCAGGCGCTCGGACGCGGTGATGGTGCTCTCGCCGGTCACGTGGCTACCGTCCTCGAGCTGGGCGTGCAGCACCACGTCGTCGAGGGTGGAGGGCAGCACGCGGCCACGCACCTTGAGCACGCTGGTGGCCTCACGCACGGCGTGGTCGAAATCCCCGGTCACCTCGGCCAGCGCGGTGATGAAGAGGTTGCCGAAGCTGTGTCCCTGCAAGCCGCCGTCCACGGGGAACCGGTACTGGAAGAGCCGGCTCATCATCGACTCGTCGTCGGCCAGCGCCACGAGGCAGTTGCGCAGGTCGCCGGGAGGCGGCATGCCCATGTCGCGGCGCAACAGACCCGAGCTGCCGCCGTCGTCCGCCATGGTGACGACGGCGGTGAGGTTGCTCGTGTGAGCCTTGAGGCCGCGCAACAGGGCGGCGAGACCGTTGCCGCCGCCGACCGCGACGACGCGCGGCCCCCGCGCCAACCGGCTGGCCACGCGGATCTCGCCGACCGACTCGGGCGTCGTACGCTGGAACAGCCACACGCGACGCCCGCCGTACACGAGCGCGAAGAGACCGACGGCGAAGCCGTCGATGGAGAGCAGCAGCGCCGCCCAGTGCCGGTTCTCCAGCCAGCCCATCCCGAGACCGCGCATGAGCTGCGGCGACCAGAGCACGCCGATGCCGAAGAGGACGGAGTAGACGAGCAAGACCCCGCCGGCGAACGCCAGCACGACCCAGCGCTTGAGCCCCAGTCCCGGGGCGAGCCACTCCAGCGATCGGCGCATCGGTCGGCCCGTGCCTAGTCTCGCGTGAGGTCCCGGTGCCGGACCACCGTGTAGTACCCCTGCTTCTCGTACCGCTTGCCGATGAGCTCGGCGATCGTCACCGACCGGTGGCGGCCGCCGGTGCAGCCCACGCCTATGGTGAGGTGGGCCTTGCCCTCCGCGGCGTAGCGCGGGAACAGGAAGTCGAGCAGCGGGAACAGGCGCTCGAGGTACTCGCTGGTGCCGGGAGACTCGAGCACGAAACTGCTGACCGCCTCGTCCATCCCGGTGAGCGGCCGGAGGCGAAGGTCGTAGTGCGGGTTGGGCAGGAAGCGGACGTCGAAGAGCAGGTCGGCGTCGATGGGGATGCCGTACTTGTAGCCGAACGACACCACGGCGAACACGATGTTGGTGCGCCGCGTGTGCTGGATGAGGTCCTCGTTGAGCCGCGCCTTGAGCTGATGGATCGAGATGTCGCTCGTGTCGATGATGAGGTGAGCGCGCTCGCGGAGGCCCGCGAGGCGATCGCGCTCCCGCCGGATGCCGTCGATGACGCTGCCGCCGCCCGCCAGGGGGTGGCGGCGGCGCGTCTCCTTGAAGCGCCGGATGAGCGCCTCGTCGGACGCCTCGAGGAAGACGAGCGTGTACTCGACGCCGCGTTCGTGCAGTTCGTCGAGCAGCTGCTCGAGGCGCCCGAAGTACTCGCCGCCGCGGACGTCGCTCACCACGGCGACCCGGTCGACCTTGCTGCCCTCGCGGCGGAAGAGGTCGACCAGCGTCGGCACCAGCTCCGGCGGCAGGTTGTCCACGCAGAACCAGCCGGCGTCCTCGAACGAGTCCATCGCCTGGGACTTGCCCGCCCCCGAGAGCCCGGTGATGATCACGAACTGCAGCGCTTCGGTCACGGCGTCACCCTCCCCTCCACCACACGCACGCCTTCGAGCGCCAGCAGACGCTCCTTCCATGCCGGGTCGTCCCCGTAGAACCCCAGCCGTCCGTCGTTCTTGATCACGCGGTGACATGGAAGTATCACCGGGAGCGCGTTGCGCGCCATGGCGGAGCCGACGGCGCGATACGCGCTCGGATACCCCGCGGCCACGGCCAGGTCGCGGTAGCTCACCACCCGGCCGTACGGCACCGCAGCAAGCGCCCTGTACACGGCGAGCTCGAAGGCGGTGAAGCCGTGCGCCTCCCCGTAGGCGTCGACGTCGAGAGCGAACGTCACGGGCTCGCCGCCGAAGTACCGCTCGAGAGCGCGCGTCCAGTCGCTCGTGCCGCGGCTCGCCGGGCTCGTGCTCCGCGGCGGAGCCGGCAGCTCGAGCGAGAGCGGCAGGTCTCCCGCCAGCAGCAGGTGGCCGACGCCCAGCTCGCAGGTGTAGGTCTCTTCGGTCAGCCGGCCGAGACGGGCGAGCTCATCCGGCCTTGTGGAGGTGCGCATAGATCTCCCTCGCCACCTTGCGCGGCAGCCCCGGCACGCGCTCGATCTCCTCCCGGCTCGCGCTCAGGAACCGTTCGGGGCTGCCGAAGTGCTCCAGGATGCGCCGCCGGCGCACGGGGCCGATCTGCGGCAGCTCGTCGAACACGGACGAGCGGCGCAGATCGGCGTCGCGCCGCTGCCTATGGTACGTCACCGCGAACCGGTGCGCCTCGTCGCGGATGCGTTGCAGCAGCAGCGAGCCGGGATCGTCGGCCGGGAGCGGCAGCGGGTCGCGGCGCTCCGGCACGAACACCTCCTCGCGCTGCTTGGCGAGGCTCACGACGTCGACTCCGGCGCCGGCCTCGCGCAGGGCCGCGACGGCGGCCGAGAGCTGCCCCTTGCCGCCGTCGACGACCACGAGGTCGGGCAGCGCGGCGAAGCTCTCGTCGTAGTCGTCGGGGCCCTCGACGCGGCGCTCGAACCGCCGCCGCAGCACCTGGTTCATCATCGCGAAGTCGTCCTGGCCGGCCGCGTCGCGCACCGCGAACTTGCGGTAGTGCGCCTTCTTCGGCCGGCCGCCCTCGAACACGACCATCGAGCCGACGGGGTGCTTCTCGCCCAGGTTGGAGATGTCGTAGCACTCGATGCGCAGAGGCAGGCGCTCGAGACCCAGGCCGTCACGGAGACGCTCGAGCGCCTCGATGCGCGCCTGCGACGAGCGCGCCACGCGGTCGACCTCCGTCTGCGCCGCCAGTTCGGCGTTGTGCTGCGCCAGCTCGAGCAGGCGGCGCTTCGGGCCACGCTTCGCCGCCCGCACCTCGACCCTGGCGCCGCGCCGCTCGCCGAGCACGGCGCCCAGACCGGCGCCCTCCTCGAGCGGCGCGACGACCTCCGGCGGGATGACGGAGCCCTCCCAGTAGTACTCCAGCAGGAACTCCTCGAGCACGTCGGCCGGGTCGCGCCCCACCGCGTTCTCCACGTAGAACGATTGCCGGCCCACCACGGCGCCGTCCCGCACGAGGAAGACCTGGACGTTCGCACCAGGATCGGCCTGCGAGAGCCCGATCACGTCGAACGCGTCGCGGTCGTCCACGTGGATGGACTGGCGTTCGTGCACATGGCGCACGGCGTCCAGCCTGTCGCGCAGCAAGGCCGCCTTCTCGAACTCCTGCTCTTGCGCCGCCGCCTTCATCTCACGCTCGATGTCCTTCTCCACGTCGCCCAGGCGCCCGCGCAGGAAGTCGATCACCTGGTGGACAGCTGCCAGGTACTCCTCCCGGCTGCAGCGGTCGTCGCACGGTCCGAGAGAGCGTTTGATGAAGTACTGCAGGCAGGGCGAGCCGCTCGGGCGGCCCGGCTCGCCCCCCCGGCACTTGCGGTACGGGAAGATCCGTCCGATGAGGTCGAGCGTCTCGCGCACCTTCTTGGCGCTCGAGAACGGCCCGAAGTAGAGGTTGCCGGGCACGCGCCGTCCGCGGAAGAAGCGGACCCGCGGCCACTCGTCGTTCAGCGTGATCTCGATGGACGGGTAGCTCTTGTCGTCGCGCAGGCGGAGGTTGTACGGAGGGCGCTCCTCCTTGATGAAGTTGTCCTCCAGGAGGAGCGCTTCCGACTCGGACGCCGTGACCACCCAGTCGATGTCCCGGGCCTGCGACAGCATCTCCCCCGTGTATCCATGAGGCGTGGCGGAGGGGCGCAGGTAGTTGGCGACACGCTTGCGCAGCGCCTTCGCCTTGCCCACGTACAGCACCCGCCCGGCGTCGTCCAGGAACCGGTACACGCCGGGCTCGTTGGGGATGCGCTTGAGGATCGTGCGAAGGTCGTCGAGGTGGTCGCGACGCTGGGGCTGCTCGGTCATCGTCCTGATTGTACCCGCCGCCTCACTCGGCGGCCCGCCTGACGGGATCAGGCCGGAGCGGAATCGCTCCGCACGGCCGGGGCAGCGACGGCGACGTAGGTGACCTCCTGCTCGCCGCCGTTCCACAGCTGGTGAGGTACACCGGCGGGGACGACGAGCGCCTCACACGGACCCAGCTCGGCGATCTCCCCGCCGGCCTCCACCCGGAGGCGCCCCTCGACACGAGGTACAACTCCTCCCTGTTCGCGGTGCACGTGCCTGCCCCAGGACCAGTCGCCCGGGGCAGCGTCCAGACGTTGGCCCGCAGCTTCTGCGCGCCCGCGAGGTCGGCGAGCGGCTGCACGGTCAGCTGTTCGGTGACGGTGACGCTCGGTACGGCGGAGATGGTCTCCATGCTTCGTCCTTTCGGGCGAGGCATACTGGGCCGCGGGGTCCGGAGGCTCGCCCTGCTCGTCAGGCCGCGAGCCTCCTGAACGCGAGCAGCGTCCCCGAGACCAGGACGACCCCGACGACGACGTCGGCGAGCACCGCCTGACCGATGGCGGTCCAGTCGTAGCCCACCGTCATCAGCCCGCGGATGGCCTCGATCTGGAACGTCACCGGGTTCCAGTCGTTGACCGCCTGCATCCACCCCGGCATCAGCTCCGCCGGGACGAAGGCCGTCGAGATGAAGACCACGGGGAACATGAGCAGGGACAGCGCGCTCGCCGCCTGCTCGCTCTTCGTGAGCAGCGCGGCGATGAAGCTGATCCCGGAGAAGGCGATGCCGAACAGGCCGGACAGCAGCAGGATGAGGACGAGGCCGCCGACGCCGGTCGCCAGCGTCGCTCCGAGGAGCATGCTCACCCCGAGCAGGATGGCGGCCATGATCGCCGCCTCGAAGAACAACGGCACCATCTCCCCGGACAGGATCGAGAAGCGGGCGATCGGCGTGGAGCGGAGCCTGTCCAGGTAGCCGCTCCGGTACTCCACCAGCATGCCGTAGCCGGCCCATCCCACCGCCAGGAAGGAGGCGAACACCACCTGTCCGGGTGCAAGGTAGGCGAGATAGCTGTCCGTCGCGAACGCGGGCAGCTGGACGATGTCCTTGTAGAGCTGGCTGAAGACCAGCAGCTGGATCAGCGGGAAGAAGATGATGCTGATCACGTTGGCCGGCACCCGGAAGAACCGCCGCGTGGTCCGGAGGCCGAGCCAGTACGTGTCGTAGGCAAAGGCTGTGAGCTCTCTCATCGTCAGAACCCCATGATGATCGGCTGGTCGGCCGCCTCTTCGCGGATGTGGCGGCCGGTGTACTGCAGGAACACGTCGTCGAGACTGGGCCGGCTCATCTGCAGGCCGGTGATGTCGAGCCCGTGACCGTCGAGGCGCCGGAGCAGGCCCGGGATGGCGGCGCTTGCGTCGGCGACCGCAAGCGTCACGCTGCCGTCATGTGCCGCCACTGCCTCGCAGGGCACCATGCCGTCGAGCAACGTGCAGAACTCGGTCTTGCGGGCGTCCTCGGCCGAGCCTTGCGCTCCGTCCGCGTCCGGGGACCTGCCGACCTGGAGCACGACGGTGTCGGCGCCGACCGCGGCCTTGAGCGCCTCGGGACGGCCCTCGACGACCACGCGTCCCTCGTCGATGATGGCAAGGCGCGAGCACAGGCGGTCGGCCTCCTCCATGTAGTGCGTGGTCAGCAGCATGGTGGTCCCCTCGGCGTTGATGCGCTCGAGCTCCTCCCACAACGCCGTACGGCTCTGCGGGTCGAGGCCCTCGGTCGGCTCGTCCAGGATCAGGACTTCGGGGCGGTGCATGAGCGCCGTCGCCAGGTCGAGCCGGCGCTTCATCCCGCCGGAGTACGTACCCGTGAGCTTCTTGGCGGCTGCCTCAAGTCCCATCAGCTGCAGCAGCTCGTCGGTGCGCCGCTTGATCTCTCGCGGCGGCATCCGGTGAAGACGACCGGCCAGTTCGAGCGTCTCGCGGCCGGTGGAGAACGCGTCCAGCGTCGCCGTCTGCATGGCGAGCCCCAGCCGCTTTCTCACCTCTCCCGGCTCGGCGACGACGTCATGACCGGCCACGCGAGCGCCGCCGGACGTCGGCTTGAGGAGCGTGGACAGGATGCGGATGGTGGTGGTCTTCCCGGCCCCGTTGGGCCCGAGGAAGCCGAACAGCTCGCCGCGGTCGACCTCGAAACTCACGTCGTCGACCGCACGCGTCTCTCCGTAGACCTTCACGAGGTCGCTCACCTCGATGACGGCCTGGGTGGCAGGATCCATCGATGGCCCTCCTGGAACATCGCGGTGATCGGGGGCGTCTCTCTCTACCGTCCCCGCGACGTCCACGGCGCAACCCACGCCGCCGAAGCCTCGCGTCAGGCGTGCTGCTCCGGCTCGGCGAGGTACGTCAGGCGTGCCGCCTCAGCTCGGCGACGATCGCCCAGGCATCGTCGGCGGCGGAGGCCGGCACCAGGATCTGCACCGGCCCGAACCCGCCCTGAGCGCCCGAGTACGGCCAGACGGCGCCGACGGGTCGTACCTCGACCGGGATGCCGGCCGACTCGAGGGCGGCCGCCACCATGGAGCCGTCGACGCCGTCGGACGCCGTGGCGACGACGACCGGCGCGGGTCGGCTCTTCATCCCGCCCGGGTGCGCGGCGCACGGTGCCCTGGAGCCGGCGCCGCCTTCACGGCCGGCACCCCGCGCGCCGCGTCGGCGGCGAGCGCCCGCGCCAGGTACTCGCCGGTGTGCGAGATGGCGGAGAGCCCGGCGAGCTCCTCCGGCGTGCCGGCCGCCACGACCAGGCCGCCCTCGTCGCCGCCCTCCGGGCCGAGGTCGATGACCCAGTCGGCGCTCTTGATGACGTCGAGGTTGTGCTCGATGACCACCACCGTGTTGCCCTGGTCGACGAGCCGCTGCAGCATCTCGAGCAGCTTGTCGATGTCGGCGAAGTGCAGGCCGGTGGTGGGCTCGTCGAGGATGTACAGGGTCTTGCCCGTGGCGACCTTGCTGAGCTC
>JAAZAR010000042.1 GCA_012514235.1 Actinomycetota bacterium | reverse complement strand
ATCGAGCTGGTCACCGGCGAGAAGGTCGAGAGCATCTACGACCACGGCGACATCATCCCGGTGCGCGGGTTCGAGGGCGTCAAGTACGCCGAGATCACCGTGCCCAAGGTGGGCCCTGTGCCGGAGATCGTGGCGCACCTCGTCCCCAACTGGGACTGGCTCGACGGCGCGACCCTCAAGGTCGCCGTCGCGCACGGCACCGCCAACGCCAAGAAGGTCATGGACGACATCAAGGCCGGCGGCAAGTTCAGCGAGTGCCACTTCATCGAGTTCATGGCCTGCCCGGGCGGCTGCCTGGGCGGCGGCGGACAGCCCATCCCGACCAACGCGGACATCCGTGCCGCGAGGGCCAAGGCCATCTACTCCGAGGATGCGGCCTACGCCGTGCGCAAGTCGCACGAGAACCCGGCCGTGCTCGCCACCTACGGCGAGTTCCTTACCGACGGCCCGTGCGGCCACAAGAGCCACAAGCTCCTGCACACGGAGTACACGGCTCGCGGCAAGCACATCCCGCAGGACTGAGGGAGCGAGTGAAGACGCGCGAGGCGCCGCCCGTGGGCGGCGCCTCGCGCGCAAGGACCACGTCGAGCGGCCGGACTGACCTTCGTCAAGGCGGTCCGGCCGCTCGCGCGAGGTAGACTTGCAGTGATGGCCGCCGATACCCGTAAGACGCCACGACCCGCCGTCACGTACGTCGACCCGTTCCGCGACGGCGCCGCGCTCCGGCCCATCCCGCCCGAGGCGCGGACGCTCCTGCACACCGTCAACCAGAAGATCGCGGCGCGGCCGTCGCTGCGGGCGATCGTCGACTACCTCTTCGACACCACGCAGGTCCTCATCCCGTGCGACCGCATGGGACTCGCCTTCGTGGACGAGACGGGCGAGTCCGTCACGAGCTACTACAACCGCGCCTCCTACGAGAGACTCTACGTCCAGCAGGGGTACCGCGAATCGCTGCAGGGCAGCTCGCTGCTCGAGGTGCTCCGCAAAGGGGTGCCGCGCATCATCAGCGACCTGGAGGCCTACGGCAGGGACCATCCGCGCAGCCGGTCGACACGCCTGCTGGTGCGCGAGGGCGTGCGCTCCAGCCTCACGTGCCCGCTCAGCGTCGAGGGCCGGGTGGTCGGGTTCATCTTCCGCAGCTCGCGCGAACCCCACGCCTACGGACCGGAGCACATCGAGCTGCAGATGGCGATCACGGAGCGGCTCAGCCAGGCCGTGGAGAAGGCCTGGCGCATCGAGCAGCTCGAGGAGGCGAACCACGCCTACACGCAGATGCTCGGCTTCGTGAGCCACGAGCTCAAGAGCCCCGTCGCCTCCATGGTCACCGACGCGCAGATCCTCGCCCAGGGCTATCTGGGCGACCTCACGCCCGAGCAGCGTGCCAAGTGCGAGAGCATGGTGCGCAAAGGGCAGTACCTGCTCGGCCTCGTGCGGGAGTACCTGGACCTCGCCCGCGTCGAAGGAGGCGAGCTCACCCTGCAGACCCGGTCCCGCGTGGACGTCATGCGGGAGGTGCTCCAGGAGGCCGTCGACATCGTGCGGCCGCAGGCCGACGCACACGGCATGCAGCTCATGGTGTGCGTCCCCTCCCCCGCCCTGCCGCCGATCTGCTGCGACCCCACGCTGCTGCGCATCGTCACGGTCAATCTCCTCGACAACGCCGTCAAGTACGGCAACGAGGGCGGCGACATCCGCGTCAAGACCGAGACGTCCATGGACCACGGACGCGGCGAGCGGCTCAGGATCAGCGTGTGGAACAGCGGGCCGGGCTTCAGCAAGGAGCAGCAGGACAAGCTCTTCCGCCGGTTCTCGCGCCTGGACGACCCGGCCCTCAAGAGCCGCCGCGGCACGGGAGTAGGCCTCTACAGCTCCTGGCGCATCGTCCAGCTCCACAAGGGGCGTATCACCGCCGACTCCAAGCAGGGAGAGTGGGCGGAGTTCAGTTTCGAGATCCCGGCTACGGCGGAGTGCGCCGAGCCGACAGCTGTCGACCGAGGGAGTAGCTCATGACAGCCGTAGTTGAGTCAGGAGAGTTCATCGACGAGGCCGCCATCGACGAGGCGTTGCGCGCCGCGTCCACCAAGGACGAGGCCCGCATCCGCGAGATCCTCGCCAAGGCCCGCGAGCTGCACGGGCTGGAGATGGACGAGGTCGCGGTCCTCTCGTCCATCAGCGACCCAGGACTAATGGCGGAGCTGTTCGCCACGGCGCGCGAGGTCAAGGAGGCGATCTACGGCGCGCGCCTCGTGCTCTTCGCTCCCCTCTACATCAGCAACCTCTGCACCAACGACTGCCTGTACTGCGCCTTCCGCGTCCGCAACAAGGAGCTCAAGCGCCGCGCGCTCACGCAGGACGAGATCCGCCACGAGGTGGAACTGCTGGTCGACCAGGGCCACAAGCGCATCCTCCTCGTGGCCGGCGAGTCGTATCCCAAGGACGGCGGCTTCGGGTACGTGCTGGACAGCATCGCCACGATCTACGGCGTGAAGCGCGGCAACGGCGAGGTCCGCCGCGTCAACGTCAACGTCGCGCCGCTGCCGGTGGACCAGTTCCGCGAGCTCAAGGCCGCCGGGATCGGCACGTTCCAGCTGTTCCAGGAGACCTACCACCGCGCGACGTACCGCGCGGTGCACGTCGGCGGCAAGAAGAAGGACTTCGACTGGCGCGTGACCGGCATGCATCGCGCCATGGAGGCGGGCATCGACGACGTCGGCATCGGCGTGCTCTTCGGCCTCGCCGACTGGCGGTACGAGATCCTCGCCATGCTGCAGCACATCCGCGAGCTCGAACGCGCCTACGGCGTCGGGCCTCACACGATCAGCGTGCCGCGGCTCGAACCGGCGATCGGCTCGGACATGGCGAGCCACCCTCCACAGCCGGTGAGCGACGTGGACTTCCGCAAGATCGTCGCGATCCTGCGCCTGGCCGTCCCCTACACGGGCATGATCCTCAGCACGCGCGAGACGGCCAACCTGCGCCGCGAGACGT
>JAAZAR010000139.1 GCA_012514235.1 Actinomycetota bacterium | reverse complement strand
GCGAGACGCCGGCACCAACAACCCGCTGTTCATGATCGACGAGATCGACAAGATGGGCGCGGACTGGCGCGGCGATCCCTCCAGCGCCATGCTGGAGGTGCTCGACCCGGAGCAGAACGTCACGTTCCGCGACCACTACATGGACCTGCCGTTCGACCTCAGCAAGGTCCTGTTCATCACCACGGCGAACCAGCTCGAACCCATTCCCGGCCCGCTGCGCGACCGCATGGAGATCATCAACCTCGCGGGCTACACCATCGAGGAGAAGCGCCACATCGCACGCACGTACCTGGTGCCCCGGCAGGTCGAGGCCAACGGCCTGCGGCCGGGGCAGGTCACGTTCCGCGACGACGCCATCACCGAGGTCATCTCGAGCTACACGCGCGAGGCCGGCGTCCGCAACCTCGAGCGCGAGATCGGCACCATCTGCCGCAAGATCGCCCGGGAGGTGGCGGAGGCGGGCAACGGCAGCCGCAAGCGGTTCACGGTCAACGTGAAGAGGGTGCACGAGCTGCTGGGCCGTCCGCGCCTCTTCAGCGACGTGAAGCGCCGCACCAGCGACCCCGGCGTGGCCACGGGCCTGGCGTGGACGCCCGTCGGCGGCGACATCCTCTTCATCGAGGCCACGTCGATGCCCGGCAGCGGCCATCTCACCGTCACGGGCCAGCTCGGCGACGTGATGAAGGAGTCCGCCATGGCGGCCATGAGCTACGTGCGCACGCACTCGCCGGAGCTCGGGCTGGACGACGACTACTTCCAGAAGCACGACATCCACATCCACGTGCCGGCCGGCGCCATCCCCAAGGACGGGCCGAGCGCCGGCGTGACGATGGCGACCGCCATCTGCTCGCTGGTCACCGACACGCCGGTCAGCAACGACGTCGCCATGACCGGAGAAGTCACGCTCACCGGCCAGGTGCTGCCCATCGGCGGCCTCAAGGAGAAGACGCTGGCCGCGCAGCGGGCCGGCATCACGACGGTCATCCTGCCGAGTCGCAACGAGGCCGATCTGGAGGACGTGCCGGAGGAGCTGCGCGAGGGGATGACGTTCGTGCCCGTGGACCGCGTGGAGCAGGTCTGGGAGGCGGCCATGGGCCTGCGCCTGGACGAGCGCGCGGCCGCGCTCATCGAGGCCGGCGACCTCATCGAGGAGGCCGGCGAGCTGCTCGAGAAGGCGCGCCGCAAGGCCGGCGACCGCGTGGTCGCGGCCGCCGCCGCCGCGAACGGCGGCTCTGCCCGGGCGGCGACGGGGAAGAAGCCGGCCGGCAAGAAGCGGGCCGGCAAGACGGCGGGTCCGAAGGCCGTACGGGGAGGCGCCAAAGGCGGCGCCAAGAAGACGACCGCTGCCCGCGGCCGCAGCGGACGCAAGAAGTGAGCGGCGGCCGAGCCGGCCGCATCGGAGCAGACTGACGACGGGCCGGGGAGGCGAGCGCAGCCTCCCCGGCCCGCGCAGCTTTGAAGGGAGGACGCCCGGCCGGGTCGAGCCGGCGCCGGGTGACAGGGCGGACGGCAGACCGCGGCGAGCGTCCCACCGCCGCCGCAGGCCGCGCGGTGCGGTCCCGCGGACGGTCAGTGCCGACGATTCCGCGCAGGTCGCGTTGCCTCGGTTCTCGCTCTCGTTCTACGATGTCCTGGTGTCAGGAGCCTGCCCCCGGGGTGCGAGGGGGCGTGAGCGTGTGAGGGGGGTGGTCATCGTGAGCGCGAAGGAGCGCGAGACGGCGAACGTCGGCGCGGGCCTGTGGAAGGGCATCGGCATGTGGGCGTGGATCCTCTTCCGCATCAGCGGCCTCGTCCTCGCCGGGTATCTGTTCGTGCACATCTGGGTCATCTCCCAGGGACGGGTGAGCGGCGCCGAGACGCTGGACAGCCTGTTCGAGACGTTCGACAAGCCGTTCCTCGTCTTCCTCGACACGATGCTCGTCGTGGCCGTCCTGTACCACGCCCTCAACGGCGTGCGGGTCCTGCTGATGGACATGGGCATCGGCATCCGCAGGCACAAGGCCGTGTTCTGGGCGTGCATGCTCGTCGCCGCGGCGACGGTGTGGGTGTTCGCGTACAAGGCCATCCCCTTCATCCTCTAGGCACGGAGCGAAGCAGTGAGAACCCAGACGCTCGATCGCAGCCGCGGCGGCATGTGGCCCTGGCTGGGCCAGCGGGTCACCGCGGTCGTCATCATCGTCACCATCATGGTGCACCTCGTGCTCACGCACTTCTTCGCCATCGGCGAGCTCAGCTTCGAGAACATCGCCGACCGGCTCGCCTCGACCGCGGTGCTCGTCAACGACGTCCTGCTGCTGGTCGCGGTGGTGTACCACGCTCTCAACGGCGTGCGCATGGTCGCCTACGACTACGCGTTCCGCGGCCAGGGTGCGCGGCGCGGCTTCGACGCGTTCCTCTGGGTGGCCGGTCTTCTCGCCGTCGTCTACGGCATCTGGGCCCTCTGGGTCTGGGTGAGCTGAGGGGGAGCGCATGCCACACCATCAGCTCATCGTGGTCGGCGGCGGGCTCGCAGGGCTCCGCGCCGCCGTGGAGGCCAAGGCGGCCGGGCTCGACGTGGCGATCCTCAGCCAGGTCCATCCCGGCCGCAGCCACTCCGGCGCCGCGCAGGGCGGCATCAACGCGGCGCTGGGCAACAACCCCGACGGCCACGACGACACACCCGAGAAGCACGCCTTCGACACCGTCAAGGGCAGCGACTACCTGGCCGACCAGGCTGCGGCCATCCAGATGACGCGGGATGCGCCGGGCGTCATCTTCGAGATGGATCACTGGGGCTGCCCGTTCAGCCGCTACGACGACGGGCGCATCGCCCAGCGGCCGTTCGGCGGCGCCGGGTTCCCCCGCACCTGCTACGGCGCCGACAAGACCGGTCACTACCTGCTCCACACGCTCGTCCAGCAGGCCTACCAGCGGCAGATCACCATGTACGTCGAGGTGTTCGTCACCGGGCTGGTCGTGGACGAGGGCCGCTGTCGGGGCGTCGTCGCCTACGACATGATCCACGGCGGCCTGGAGGCGTTCACGGCCGACGCCGTGGTCATGGCCACGGGCGGCGCCGGCCGCATCTACGGCAACTCCACCAACGCCATCATCAGCACGGGCGGCGGCGCCGCCATGGCCTACCTGGCCGGTGTGCCGCTGAAGGACATGGAGTTCGTCCAGTTCCACCCCACCGGTCTGCTCACGACCAACATCCTCATGACCGAGGGATGCCGCGGCGAGGGAGGCTACCTCCTCAACGACGAGGGCGAGCGCTTCATGGCCAGGTACGCGCCCAAGGCGATGGAGCTGGCCCCGCGCGACATCACTTCACGGTCCATCACCACCGAGATCAACGAGGGCCGCGGCATCGGCGGCGCCGACTACGTACATCTCGACCTCCGGCACCTCGGCGCCGAGCGCATCCTCGAGAGGCTGCCCGGCATCCGCGACCTCGCTATCCACTTCGAGGGCGTGGACCCCATCGAGGAACCCATCCCGATCAGGCCCGTGCAGCACTACACCATGGGCGGCATCGACTGCGACGTCGACGGCCGCACCAGGCTGCCGGGGCTCTACGCGGCCGGCGAGTGCGCCTGCGTGAGCGTCCACGGCGCCAACCGGCTCGGCGGCAACTCGTTGCTCGAGACGATCGTCTTCGGACGCCGCGCCGGCATGGCCGTGGTGAGCGATCTCGAGGGCGGCGCGCCGTCAGGCGACGCCGCCTCGGCCGGGCGTGCCGCCGTGGCCGCGCTGGAGTCGCGTGTGCGCGACCTGGTGGCGCGCGGCGCGGATGGGGCCGACCCGTACGCCATCCGCGCCGAGATGGTCGCCACCACGCGCGACTACTTCGGCGTGTTCCGCGAGGACGCCGTCATGCGCACGGGTCTGGAGATCCTGCGTCGCCTCAAGGACCGCTGCAGCCTGGTCGGCCTGCGCAACGGCGGCGGCGTCTTCAACCTCGACCTCATCCGCACGCTCGAACTGGAGGGCATGGTCGACCTCGCCCTCTGCGTCGCCGAGGGCGCGCTCGCCCGCACCGAGTCCCGGGGCTCGCACGCCCGCACCGACTTCCCGGCGCGCGACGACGAGAAGTGGCTCGTCCACACCCTCGCCTACCATACGCCGGAGGGGCCGCGGCTGGAGTACGGCCCCGTCGCCCTCGGCACCTTCGAGCCCCAGGAGCGGAAGTACTGATGCGCACGGTCACCTTCCACATCAAGCGCTACGACCCGGCTCGCGACGCCCAAGGCTCCACGCGCGTCCAGTCCTTCGAGATCCCGCACGGGGGACAGCTCACCGTCCTCGAGGGCCTGTTCTACATCCAGGAGAAGCTGGACGCCTCGCTTGCCTTCCGCTACTGCTGCCGCGCCTCCATCTGCGGGTCGTGCGCCATGTACATCAACGGGCGTTACCGGCTGGCCTGCCAGACCAACGTCCTTCACCTGCACACCGACGAGGTGCGCATCGAACCGCTGCCGCACATGCCGCTGGTCAAGGACCTCGTCTGCGACATGACGGACTTCTTCGCCAAGTACGAGTACATCCGCCCGTGGCTCATCCGCTCCAGCGAGGCGCCGGCGAAGGAGATCCTGCAGTCGCAGGCCGACCGCCACAAGCTCAACATGCCCATCGACTGCATCCTCTGCGGGTGCTGCTACAGCAGCTGCCCGTCGGTGTGGAGCGAGGAGCACTACCTCGGGCCGCACGCGCTGCTGTGGGCGTACCGCTTCGAGGTCGACTCCCGCGACGAGGCGCGCAAGGAGCGGCTGCCGATGTGGGACAACGAGCGCGGCGTCTACCGGTGCCACACGATCACCAACTGCGTCGAGGCCTGCCCCAAGGAGCTGAACCCGACGGAGGGCATCCAGTGGCTCAAGATGGCCGCCGTGCGCAGGAGGCTGTTCGGCGCGTCCAAGTGACGCGGCCTGCGCGGAGGGCGCGGCCCGGGCCGGCCGCGCCGTCCGAAGGTCGGGCTGTGCGGGCCGCCGTCAGGCGAGCCCGTCGAGCGTGGCGACCAGCACGCCGGCGACCGTCACGACGGCGGCGACCGTCAGGCGCAGGCCGGGTCGCTCGCGCAGGAAGACGACGCCGAAGACGATGGAGAACACCGGCGTCGTCGCCATGATCAGCATCGCGAGGACCGGCCCCAGCTCGACGATGGTGAGGTAGAAGAGCACGCTCACCGCCGCCTCGAGCATCCCGGCGAGGACGATCAGCCGCACGGCGGTGCGGCGCGCACCCGGCGTCAGCGGGCGCGCCGCCAGCGGCGACCGCCGCCACAGCAGCACGGCGCCGAGCATCAGGGCGCCGAGCCCCTGGCTGAGCAGCATCATCGTCGCGGTCGCCCGCCCGTAGGCGGCAGCGGCCTGGTCGATGAGCACGGGACCCAGGCCCCAACCGGCGGCGGTGAGGACGGCGAGCCCGATGAGTCTCGCCTTGCCCGCCGTCCCGGCCGCAGCGGGCGCCGGGCACTCGAGGGCGGCGGCGCTCGCGGGCGCGCCGGGGCGGCCGGCGGCGCCCGCG
>JAAZAR010000055.1 GCA_012514235.1 Actinomycetota bacterium | reverse complement strand
CCAGCAGCAGGAACTGCCGCGCCCAGTAGTCGCGGAACACGTAGAGCGAGAGGATCAGCGAAGCCGCCCGGATGGCCGCGTAGCGGGTGAAGTACGGCTCCACGCGCAGGACCTCCAGTCCCGCGTCCTGCAACAGCCTCGCCATGTCGCGTTTCGCGAACCAGCGCACATGGGTGCGGTCGAAGATGCCCGATGCCCGCCGCGGCCACGTCTTGCCCAGCAGCATCGCGAACACGTAGACGTTGCTGACGTTTGGCAGCGACAGGACGACGGCCCCGCCCGGGCGCAGCGTGGTGACCGCCCGGGCGAGGGCGGCCTCGGGGTCGTACAGGTGCTCCAGCACGTCGCTCGCCAGGATGGCGTCGAAAGGCTGCTCGCCGAGCTCCCCCGGGTCCAGCTCGGCGAGGTCGCACTCGATCACGCGATCCAGTCGCCTGCGGGCCTCGGCGGCTGCGGCGGGATCGCGCTCGATACCGACGACCTCCCGGGCGCCGGCCTTCTTGAGCATCTCTCCGTTGTGTCCGCCGCCACAGCCGAGGTCCAGCACGCGGAGCCCGCGCGGGTCCAGCAGCCGCAGGAAGGCCGGCTTGGCGTCGCGGAAGTAGCGGCCTGGCACGTCCATCGCCGCATCATATCGCGCGGGCGCCGGAGGTCAGGGCAACGGCAAGTCGACGCTGTCGGGGTCCGTGCCCGTCTCGAACTCCCGCACCATCGTCGGCTCGCCGTTGTAGCGGTAGGAGACGGCGAGCGGCGTGCCGTAGCCGAGGTCGCCTCTCGCGGTCACCGGTGAGGGGACGGACCCCGCCAAGAGGTCCTCGTCCTCGGCGCTGTCCACGGGGTCGAGCATGAGCAGGTGGAGCCTGCCGGCGTCAGCCGGATGGTCGGCGACCTCGAGCTCCACCACCTGCGGAGCCTCGCCCTTGAAGATGCGGACGACCGCGAACGACTGCAGGGCGCCGCTGGCGGCGCGGGCGCGCGCCAGCACGACGATGGCGAACCGGTCGAGTTGCTCGGCCAGCCGTTCGGCCGTCGTCCGCGGCGCCGCCTCGGCGGCGCTCGGGCTCTGGCTCACGGTCGAGGCCGCCTCTCCGGCCACTCGTCCGGCGTCGGCGCCCGAGTCGCTCGCCGTACGACGGTCGCCCTGATCCGTGGCCACCACACCGACGACCACGGCCAGCACGAGCGCCGCCGTCACGGGGGCGAGCACGCGCAGCCAGCGACGCCGGCGCCGCGGCCGCCCAGGCGTCTCGCGGAGGTACTCCGAGAGGCCGCTCCAGCGCTCTGAGGACAGGTCGGCGTACGAGTCGTCCGGCGCCGGGACGGCGGCGCGCACCTGCGTGCCGACGATCTCGACCTCCTCTCGCATGACCGCGAGGCGCGCCGCGAGCTCGGTGTCGGCCTCCGCCGCGGCGAGCAGCTCCGGGTCCTCCTCGAGCCCCAGGGCGCAGGCCAGCAGCCGGTCGTCGTCGAACCGCTCCGGCCGGGTCTCGTCGCCGTCTGTGCGCTCGTCCGTCATGTCCTCTCGCGGTCTCGCTTCATCGTCCCCGAGCTTCAGCTCTCTCGCACATACCCGCCGGCGTCGAGCGCGGCTCTGAGCTTCTTGACCGCCCCGTGCAGGCGCGACTTGACCGTGCCGACAGGGATGCCCTGGGCCTCGGCGATCTGGTCCAGAGGCAGGTCGGCGAAGAAGCGCAGGGCCACGCACTCGCGCAGCTCGTCCGGCAGCGTGGCCAGCGCGTCACGCAGCGCGGGGTCCGCCGGCTCCGACGGCGGATCGGCGACCGCGTCGGGTGCGATCTGCTGCAGTCTGCCCATCAGTCCGTATCGCGTCTTGCGACGCCGGCCGTGATCCCGCCCGGTGTTCAGGATGACCCGGTAGAACCACGCAAGGAACGCCTCCTCGCGGGGGATCTCGGCTCGGTAGACCTTGATGAAGACTTCCTGCACGGCGTCGTCGACCTCCTCGCAGAACCCCTGGAGGTAGAGGATGCGCCGCACCTGGGGCGCGTAGAGCCGGAAGAGCTCGGCACGCGCCTCAGGCTGTCCCCTTCGCAGGCGGTCGACCAGACCGTGCGGCAGTTCCTCTATTGCCTTCCTCCTGGCTCAGAGACGCCCGTGCCGCCGGGCGGGTTCGCCGCGCCGGACGCGAGAAAGTATAGCGCGGCGCGACTCCTCTTCCGTGGCGGGTCCGACAGCCTCAGTCGAAGCCGAGGCGCCGCACCTCCTCGTGCAGCTCGTACCCGCTGGACTCCTTGACACGGCGCACGACCTCGGCCGCCAGGGTCGTGATGTCGTCGGCGGTCGCTCCTTCCTCGGCGACGAGGAAGTTGGCGTGCTTCTCGCTCACATGGGCGCGTCCGACGCGGAGCCCCTTGAGACCCGCCTCCTCGATGAGCCGGGCCGCCGGCGTCTCGCGCGACGGGTTCTTGAAGTAGCTGCCGCAGCTCGCGTACTCCAGCGGGTGCTTCGACCGTCGCAGTGCCGCGTCCTCCGCGATCCGGCGGCGCAGCTCGTCGGGCCTGCCGCGGTGGAGGCGGAACGCGGCGGAGAGGACGACGATGTCGGGCCGCGACTTGAGCAGGGAGGTGCGGTAGCCGAAGTCGAGGCGGTCCGGCTCCACCACGTGCTCCTTCCCCTCCTCGAGGAGGTGGACGTCCACGAGGCAGTCGCTCACCGACTCGCCGTACGCGCCGGCGTTGCCGACCACCGCGCCGCCGACGGAGCCCGGGATGTTGCCGGCGAAGGCGAGGCCGGCGAGGCCCTGCTCGGCCAGGTCTGCCACCAGGCCGGGCAACTCCACGCCGGCCTCTGCGCGCAGGAGGTCGCCGTGCAGCGTGGTCCCTTCGTTGCGAGCCAGCACGGTGAGGCCGGGCACGCCGGCGTCGCCGACCAGCACGTTGGTGCAGCGGCCGAGCACGGTGACCGGCAGGCCGAGCTCGCGCGCCGTGAGCACCGCGTGGATGAGCATGCCGGTGGTCCCGGCGCGGACGAGGAACTCGGCCGGTCCGCCGACGCCATACGCCGTCAACGACGCGAGGGGCACGCCCTCTTCGAGGCCGGGCACCTCGCGTCGCAGCACCTCGCTCACGCGGGGGTCGCGTGCCGCCTCGGCAGGAGTGTCGCGATCGGATGGTGCCGTCATGCGGCCATGGTAGCAGGCCGGGCCGGGCGAAGACGGGTGGGCACGACGACTCACCGGGACGACGTCAGGCGCCGGTCGCTTCGAGTTGCCGGCGGCCGGTCGTCGGCGGTGCTCTTGACAACCCAGGTGGATCGCCAATAAGCTCCAATCCCTAGTGAGAAGTAGGAATTAGCGGGGACGGAGCAGGAGCCGGGGTGATCCACCTCTCGACCAAGAGCGAGTACGCGATCAAGGCGCTGGTGCGCCTGGCGCTGTCCGACGGCGCCACGCCGGTCTCCGCGCGGGACATCGTGACCTTTACGGGAGTGCCTCCCAAGTTCCTGGAACAGGTCATGGCCGACCTGCGGCAGGGGGGGCTGGTGGCGAGTCAACGCGGCAAGGGCGGTGGCTACATCCTGGCCGTCGCTCCCGCCTCGATCAGCTTCGCCGACGTGATCGACCTCATCGACGGCCGGCGCGCCGAGCCGGTGGCTCGTGCCGGCGCGCACGGCTCCAACGGAGGCAAGGGACGAATGCGGGGCGGCGACCAGGCCGAAGCCCTGGTCGCCCCCGTGTGGCGCGAGGTGCGGGAGTGCACGCGCGCCATCCTCGGCTCGGCCACCATCGCCGACGCCGCCGCCCGGGCCTCCTCCGAGGCCCCCATGTACCACATCTGACAGGAGAAGAGCAGCCATGACCGATGCCGACACCCGGGCGCAGGGCTTCGAGACCCTCGCTCTCCACGGGGGCCAGGAGCCGGATCCGGCCACCAACGCGCGCGCCGTGCCGATCTACCAGACCACGTCCTACGTGTTCAACGACGCGGACCACGCGGCCGACCTCTTCGGCCTCAAGCAGTCCGGCAACATCTACACGCGGATCATGAATCCCACCAACGACGTGTTCGAGAAGCGCGTCGCCGCGCTCGAGGGCGGCGTCGGCGCGCTCGCCTTCTCCTCCGGATCCGCGGCCGTGACCTTCAGCATCCTCAACATCGCGGGGGCCGGCGACCACGTCGTCAGCGCCAACAGCCTGTACGGCGGCACCTACAACCTGTTCGTGCACACGCTGCCGCGCTTCGGGCTGGACGTGGAACTCGTCGATCCCAACGACCCCGAGAACTTCCGCAAGGCCATCAAGCCGAACACGAAGCTTCTCTACGCCGAGACCGTGGGCAATCCCAAGCTCGACACGCTGGACATCGAGGCGGTCGCCGCGATCGCACACGAGGCCGGCATCCCCCTGATCGTGGACAACACGATGGCGACGCCGTACCTCATCCGGCCGATCGACCACGGCGCCGACATCGTGGTGCACTCGGCGACCAAGTTCATCGGGGGTCACGGCACCTCCATCGGCGGCGTCGTCGTCGACTCGGGCAAGTTCGACTGGGCGTGCAACGACAAGTTCCCCGGCCTGTGCCAGCCCGACGACAGCTACCACGGGCTCAAGTTCTACGATGCCCTCGGACCCATCACGTACATCACCAAGCTGCGGGTGAGCCTGTTGCGCGACATCGGCGCTGCGCTCTCGCCGTTCAACGCCTTCCTCTTCCTGCAGGGCCTCGAGACGCTGCCGCTGCGGATGGAGCGCCACAGCGCCAACGCCTTGGCTGTGGCGCAGTACCTGCAGGAGCACCCGAAGGTCTCGTGGGTGAGCTATCCGGGACTGGAGAGCCACGGCACTCACGAGACCGCGCGGAAGTACCACTACCGCGGTCTCTACGGCGCCATCCTCGGGTTCGGCATCGCCGGCGGCCGCGAGGCGGGCCGGCGCTTCGTCGAAAGCACCGAGCTGTTCTCGCACCTCGCCAACATCGGCGACGCCAAGTCGCTGGCCATCCACCCGGCGACCACCACCCACTCGCAGCTCACTGCGGATGAGCAACTGCTCACCGGGGTCACCGACGACTTCGTGCGGCTCAGCATCGGCATCGAGTCGCTGGACGACATCATCGCCGACATCGCCCAGGCGCTCGACAAGGCGTGAGCCGCGGCGTTGGGTAGAATCGGCGCTGCATGACCGACAATAGACACGCAGCCCGAAAAGAGATCGGTGACGTCGCCATGGGGTTCGGCGACGACGCCGGCAACGTCGGCGTCGTCCGGACCGAGCACGTGACGTTCGACCAGCCCGGCCAGGAGCTCTCCCTGGAGGGCGGTGGCACGCTGGCGCCATTCACGCTGGCCTACGAGACCTACGGCACGCTGAACGAGCGCAAGGACAACGCTGTCCTCGTCACGCACGCGCTCTCCGGCGACGCCCACGTTGCCGGTCGTCACAGCCCGGACGACAAGCGTCCGGGCTGGTGGGACATGATGATCGGCCCGGGCAAGGGGCTCGACACCGAGAAGTACTTCGTCATCTGCGCCAACGTCGTCGGCGGCTGCAGCGGCAGCACGGGGCCCTCGTCCGAGAACCCGGCCACCGGCAGGCCGTACGGCACCGACTTCCCGATGATCACCATCAAGGACATGGTGAACGCGCAGATGCTGCTGCTCGACCACCTCGGCATCGACAAGCTGCTGGCCGCCGTCGGCGGTTCGATGGGCGGCATGCAGGTGCTCGAGCTTGCGATCTCGCACCCGGACCGCGCCCACCTCTGCGTGCCGCTGGCCACGGCGGCCCGGCAGCCCACCATGGCGATCGCCTTCAACGAGGTGGGCCGCCAGGCCATCATGGCCGACCCCAACTGGCGCGGCGGCCACTACTACGGCGGCGCGCTGCCGGCCAAGGGCCTGAGCGTGGCGCGCATGGTCGGCCACATCACGTACCTGAGCGACGAGGCGATGGAGGAGAAGTTCGGCCGCCGCCTGCAGGACATCCATGACTACACCTTCACCTTCTCGGCCGACTTCGAGGTGGAGAGCTACCTGCGGCATCAAGGCCTGAGCTTCACCAACCGGTTCGACGCCAACACCTACCTCTACATCACGCGGGCGCTGGACTACTTCGACCTCACCCGGCAGCACGGCACGCTCGTCAAGGCGTTCGAGAACGTCAAGGCCCGGTTCCTGGTGATGGGCTTCAGCAGCGACTGGCTGCACCCGCCCTATCAGCTCAAGGAGATCGTCAGCGCGCTGCGCGCGACCCACAAGCACGTGAGCTACTACGAGGTCGAGAGCCACTACGGCCACGACGCCTTCCTGCTCGAGCGCGAGAAGATGGAAGGTATCATCGCCGCGTTCCTGGCCAGCGGCGCGAAGACGTATCAGAGGTAGGATTCCCGGTGCAGCGACGCATCGACTATCAGCTCATCGAGGACCTCGTGCCGGAGGGCGCGACGGTGCTGGACCTCGCGTGCGGCGACGGCGAGCTGCTCGCCGAGCTGATCGCCGGGAAGCACGTGCGGGGCAGCGGCGTGGAGATCGACCAGGCCGCGGTGGAGCAGTGCATCGCCCGCGGCCTCAGCGTCTTCCATGGCGACCTCGACGCGGGGCTCGCCGATTTCGCCGACCAGTCGCACGACGTCGTGGTCCTGAGCCTCAGTCTGCAGCAGCTGCGGCGTCCGCGGATGATCGTGCGCGAGATGGTGCGCGTCGGCCGCCTTGCGGTGGTCAGCTTCCCCAACTTCGCTCACTGGATCCCGCGCCTGCAGCTGCTCCTCGGGGGGCGCATGCCGGTCTCGCGCGACCTGCCGTACCAGTGGTGGGACACGCCGAACATCCACCTCTGCACCATCCACGACTTCCGCAAGCTGTGCAGGGAGGAGGGCCTGTGCATCGAGCACGAGCTCTACCTGACCTCGGTGCACAGGGACCCGCCGGCGCACCTCGTGGCGCCCAACCTGCTCGCGCGCATCGGCATCTTCGCGGTCACGCGCTGCTAGCCGACGCCGCGCGCGCCGGGGCCGCGCGACGCCACGACCCTCTCACGGCGCGCGGCTTTCGGGCCTCTCTAAACGCGGGTACACTGTCACTACGCTCTGCGCCTCAGAGACCGGCGTGAGCGGCAGAAGGAGCGCCTCCGTCACCCCCGACCGAGCACGGCGTGAAGCGCTTCAAGATCAAAGGAGATACGTAGTGCCTCAGGGTAAAGTCAAGTGGTTCTCGACCGAGAAGGCGTTCGGCTTCATCGAGCAGGAGAACGACAACGACATCTTCGTGCACGTCACCGGCCTGGCCGACGGCGTGACCGCGATCGACAAGGACCAGCTGGTCGAGTACGAGGTCGAGCAGGGCCGCAAGGGTCCGCAGGCCACTAACGTCCGGCCTGCGGCCGCACCGTCGGAGCCGGCCGCGGACGCCGAGCCCGAGGGCGAAGGGGAATAAGGCTCTGAGCTCTTGACGGGCCGGCCGCCGGAGGATCGCTCGGGATCCGGCGGCCGGCCCGTCGTCGTTCCGGCTCGAGTCGGGTAGAACCACGGCGACGACTCACGAGGAGGAGCCATGCTCGAGAACATCCACCGGCTCGGCCACGACTCGTTCCGGCTCGACGGCAGCGTGACCGTGTACGTCGACCCCTGGAAGCTGCCGCCGGGGCCGCCTCCGGCCGAGCTGGTCCTGGTCACGCACGACCACTACGACCACCTCAGCCTGCCGGATATCGAGGCGGTCGCCGGGCCGGGCACGGTCGTCGTCGGTCCGGCCTCCGTCACCGCCCAGATCGAGGGCATCGAGACCGTCACGCTGGCGCCGGGTGAGAGCGCACAGGTGAATGGCGTGGACGTCGGGGCGGTGCCGGCCTACAACCTGGACAAGTTCCGGGCTCCCGGCCAGCCGTTCCACCCGAAGGAGGCGGGCTACGTCGGGTACGTCTTCACGCTCGACGGCGTGCGCTACTACCACGCTGGCGACACGGACGCGATCCCGGAGATGCGCGATGTGCAGTGCGACGTCGCCCTGCTGCCGGTGAGCGGGACGTACGTGATGACGTGCGAGGAGGCCTGTCACGCCTGCGATCTGGTCACGGCGAAGCACGCCGTGCCCATGCACTACGGCGACATCGTCGGGGACGACGACGACGCCGAACGCTTCCGGGACAGCTGCCGCATCCCGGTGACCGTCCTGCCGCTCGAGCGGGGCTGAACCGGCCACTGACGCCGCGACGGCCTGGAGGGGGCAGACGACATCCTGTCGCGCTCAGCCGGAGGTCATCGGCCGAGCCGCGGGCTCACTCTTCGATCCACTCCAGGACGACGGCCTCCTCCGGGCAGGCCTCCTGGGCGCGCTCGACGGCCGCCCACAGCGTCTCGTGGGGCTCCCGCTCCAGCACGTCCGGGAGCCCCTCGTCGTTCATCATGAACACCTCGGGGCAGACCTGCTCGCAGGCCCCGACACCGGTGCACAGCCCGTAGTCGATGCTGACTCTCAGCTTGCGTGTCATGGAACGAGTGTACCGTGACCGCCGCGACGAAGCGGCGCACGGCACCGTTTCCGGCTCGTGGCGGACGGGGTATGCAGAGCGCCGAGGGGCTCGGTGCTGGTACCGTGGGGCACGCACCGTCGACCGCAAGGAGGGCTCTCGTGCTCAAGGAAGGCGACAAGGCGCCGGCCGTCGTCGGCACGTCCTACGACGGCACCCGTTTCGACCTCGGGGCGCCCGGCAGGCGGACCGTCCTCTTCTTCTACCCCAAGGCCAACACGGGCGGCTGAACGACCGAAGCCGTTGAGTTCAACGGCCTGCTGGACGAGTTCGCTGCGCTCGACGTCCAGGTCATCGGAGCCAGTGTCGACAAGCCGGCCACCAACGAGCGCTGGGCGCAGAAGCGCGGGCTGAAGATGCCGCTCGTCAGCGATCCCGGCGACCATGTGGTGGCGAGCGCGTTCGGCGTCGCCCGGCCGATGGTCGGCGTCGCCAAGAGGACGACGTGGCTCATCGACCCGGACGGGACCTTGCGCAAGGTGTACCCGGCCGTGAAGCCAAAGGGTCACGCGGCCGCGGTGCTCGCCGACTGCAGGGAGATCTGGGGCTGAGAGAGGCGGAGGGGCGGGCGGGACGCGGCGTCCGGCCCGCCCCTCCGCCCGTGTCACCTCTCGTCCGGCTTGTCGCAGGGGCCCCGGTAGGCCGGCGCGTCGATCATGAAGATGCGGTTGGTCCAGCGCTCGCCGGCCGGCGTGGCGGCCTCGGCGTCGTCGACCGCCGCGATGCGCGCCGTCATGTCGTCGCAGTAGTGCACGATGATGGCCTCGCGGGTCTGCGGGACCACCGGGCTGCCCTTCTCGCGCATGCCGTGATGCGAGACGATGACGTGGCGCAGGCGGAGCGCCAGCTCCGGCGGGAAGTCGGAGTCCTCCTCGATGAGGCTCCGGACCAGGTCGTGGCCCATCACGATCTCGCCGTGCAGGCGACCTGCGTCGGTCATCTGAGGGGCGAGCCCGCCGCTGGTGTAGGCGAGCGTCTTGCCGATGTCGTGCAGCAGCCCGCCGGCGACGGTGAGGCCGCGGTCCACCTGCGGGAACCGCGACGCGACGTCGGCCGCCGTCTCGGCGACGACGAGCGAATGCTCGAGCAGCCCGTGCCGGTAGGCGTGGTGGTTGCGTACGGCCGCCGGCGCGACCAGGAACGTCGCGCCCGGTTCGCGGCTGCCGTCGAAGGCGCGCTCGAGCAGGGCGCGGAGGTGCGGTTCCTCCACCGAGTCGACGAGCGCGTGCAGCCGCTCCGCCAGCTCGGCGGCTCCTACCGGCGAGACAGGCACGAGGTCGGCCGGGTCGTACTCCTCGTCCTCGGCGGTGCGCAGCCTGCGGATCTGCACCTGGGCGCCGTACTGGGGATGCACGCTGTAGGTGCCGCCGACCACGACCACGTCGCCGGGACAGATCTCGAGGGCCTCCTCGGACGGGTCGAAATGGATGGCCGCGACCTCCCCGCTGGCGTCGCGCAGCTTGAGACGCAGGTACGCCTTGCCGTTGCGGTCGGTCGCGGTGGTCTTCTCCGAGCAGGCGTAGGCGCCGTTGACGGGCTGCCCGCTCTCGAGTTCGATGATGGCGCAGCGCTCGGCCGCGCCCGGGATGCTCGGTTGGTCGTTCACGACGGTCTCCTTGGTCCCGCACAGGGTACCAGACCATCCGGACGCGGGGCGCCGCAGTCCGGTTCACGTTGCGGCGCTGCGGGCGCGGCGGCCTCGCAACATGGTCGTCAGGAGCCCGCTGGGCGCTTCTTGCCGCCCGGGCGTGGCCCGGCCGAGGACGGACGCGGCGTCTTCTTCGGCGTCGAGCCGGCCTTGCCGCCCTTGTCGGAGGCGAGCGTGCCGGGAGCCTGCTTCGCAGCGGTCCTCTTCGCAGGGGCCTTCTTCGCCACGGCCGCCTTCGGCACGGCTTTCCTGGTCGCGGCGGTCGTGCCGGCGGCCTTCTTGCCGGTGCTCTTCTTGCCGGCGGACGTCGCCGGGCGGTCGTCAGGAGCGCGGCGCGTCGTCCGCGGCTTGGGGGGCTCGGCCGGTCCAGAGCCGGCCGGCTGATCGCTCGGCGCATCCGGCTCCACTCCGGCCGCGGCCGTCGCAGCCGCCCGGGCCGCCTCCGCCTCCGCCAGGACCTGTGCCGGCGCCACCGTCACGGGGCCGGCGGCGGTGTGGATCGTCGTCGCTGCCGGCGGCGTCACACGGTCGGAAGCTCCTGGCCCGGCACTCGTCACCGCCGCCTCGGAGGCCGGGACAGCGGTGGCGGAGACGGCTTCGGCGGTCGCGGCGACCGTCGCGGGGGACCTGGTCTCCGGCTGTGGGGGCGCCTCGCCGCGCAGGGCCGCGATCTCCGCCTCCTTGGCGCGCGCCTCCATCGCCGCCGCTCGCACCCGCTCGAGCGCCTGGGCCAGTTCCGGGCGATCGAGCGCACCGAGCTCTCCGAGCTCCGCGAGCGCGAACACCGCCCGACCCAGCTCGCGCTCGGCCTTCTTCAGGTCGTTCTGAAGCACCACCAGGCGCGCCTGAGCTGCCGTCACCTTGCCGGCTCGCTCCGCGTCGGAAACGAGGATGCCGGCCTTGTGCTTGACGCTGTCGAAGAACCCCACTGTCGCCCCTTTCGCACCACGGCCGGGACCGGCCTCTCTCCACCTCAGTCTCTCGCCTCGGCCTGCGCGCGTCCAGAGGTGAGCCGTCGGCGTCGCTCGTGACCGTCGCCTTCGCGTCGGGGGCACGTGGTCGTCGTGCGCCGACGGTGCCGTGTCGTCGGTCGGCGCAGCCGACTTGAGATGAGGGCGAGCTTGCGCCAGTCTTGGGGAACACTGCAGGGGTGGCACGGGCGCCGCACCCCGGGCGCCTGATCTTCCGGTCCGAGGAGACGATGAACGATGCAGCTCGGCGGCATGGCACTGAGAGACGGAGTCCTACTTCAGAGCGACGCGCATTGGGCCGCCGCCGTGCGTGACGAGGGCGGCGGCGTCAAGGTCGTCTCGGGGGCCAAGGTGCGCGTGCCCGGGCGAGACACGCTGCGCCGCCTGCCGGTGGTGCGCGGCGTGCTTCGGCTCGGCGAGGCGCTGGCCGTGCTGCCGTCGGTGCGCCGCGCCACCGGCGCGCCCGTGCTGCCGCAGGAGGACCCGCGGCTGCTCGCCGCGACGGCGGCGAGCGCGGTCGTCACCGTGGCGCTGCGCTCCTCGGCCAAGGGCTCGCCGCTGCTCCGCGAGCTTGCCGTGGCCGGAGTGAGTCTGGCGCCGGTGCTGCTCGCCCTGCGCGACTCGCGCCTCTCCCGCTACCACGGCGCCGAGCACAAGAGCGTGGCTGCCTTCGAGAGCGGCGGCGACCCGGCGGCGGCGGGCAAAGAGCACGCACGGTGCGGCACCAACCTCGTCGCGCCGATGGTAGCGACGAGCCTGGCGACCAACCTCGTGCTGCGCGCCGCCGGCAGGGAGCGGCAGCCGGTCGCGACCTTCGTGGCCGGGCTCGTCAGCATAGGCACGGCCATGGAGCTGTTCTCATGGATGGGGAGACACCCCGACCATCCGCTGGCACGGACGCTCGGCCGGCCCGGCCTCGAGCTTCAGCGGCTGTTCACGACGAGTGAGCCGACGGAGGACCAACTGGACGTGGCCGACCTGGCGTTGAAGGAGCTGCTCCGTCTGGAGGGCGAGCCGCCGGCCGCCTGACGGATCCGGAGGTCCCTTAGTCTGCCGGCTCGCGTTCGGCGAGCCGCTTGCGACGCCGCTCGGCGGCCTTCTCGAACCAGACCTTCTGCTCGTCGGTGACCGGCGTGAGCTGCGGGACCGGGATCGGCCTGCCGGTCCCGCTCAGGGCCACGAACACGAGGTAGGCCGAGTTGGTGTGCGTGACCATGCCGGTGGTCAGGTCCTCCGCCTCCACCCGTACGCCCACCTCGACCGAGGTCCTGCCGGCGTAGTTGACGTTGGCGAGCAGCCGGACCAGGTTGCCGACCTGCACCGGATGATGGAAGTCGATGCGGTCGATGGCGGCGGTGACGAGGTTGGTGCGACAGAAGCGGAAGGCGCACGCGCCGGCAGCCTCGTCGATGAGCTTCATGATCACCCCGCCGTGGATGTTGCCGAGGTAGTTCGCATCGGCGGGCTGCATGAGGTGCGTGAGCACGAGGCTGGTCTCGCTGCCGCGAGGCAGAGGTTCCTGCATCGGGGTCATCTCCAGTCCGGGGGCGTCAGATGTCGAACGAGCCGGGGGCGCGGCGTCGCCGGCGGTCGCGGGTCTGGCGCGCTCCGCCGCTGGAGCGATCGCTGCGGCGCTCGCCGTGCCGGCGGTCCATGATGACCTTGACGTTCGGATTGTCCCGGTAGTGCTCCACGAGCCGCTTGTAGGCGTCTTCGCCGAGCTCCGGTGGTACCACGCAATAGATCACGGCGCCTCCAGCAGGGTTGGCGCAAACGGTAGCACATGGTCGCCGTTCGGGACCAGACCGGTTCGCGGGAGATGAAGGGGCCGGGCCGGCACGCGCTGTCCGCCGGCCCGGCCCTCCTGAAGGGGGTACCGACACCAGTATCGGCAGCTTCGTACGCACCTTGAGCCGCTCGCGGTCCTCCAGCCAGACCGTCTGATAAGCTACCGCAACGCGCGAACTTCACGGGGTTTTCTGGGGGGTCAGCGTGTTTGCGTGCCACGACGAGATCGTCAGCAGCACCCCGGCGTTCGAGCGCTTCCTGCGCCTCGAGCGGTCGACTGACCGTTCCATCTCCCCCGATCCCCTGAGGCACGCGTGAGCACGTCGACCAGGAGTGAGCGCCTGCGCCTCGCAGTCGCGGCCGGAGCGGAGATCTCACGGGCGCTCGCCGGCGACGACGCCCCCCAGGTCATCGCCCGTTGCGTGGCCGAGGCGCTGGATGCGTGGCGGTGCGACCTCTGGGAGTACGACGCGGAGGCCCGCACGCTGACCGCGACGGCCAGGTGGTCCATGGAGATGACGGAGGCCGACCGCGCCTGGGTCGGCAGCGTGGCAGCGCTGGCCGAGCGGCCCGGGTACGCCCCGATCATCGAGGATGGCCGGTGCGTCGCATCCGCGGTCGACGACCCGGATCTCCATCCCTCCGACCGCGCTGCCATGCTGGCATCGGGAGAGGTCGCCAGCCTCATGGTCCCGCTCCACTACCAGGACCGCGGCGTGGTGGGGTGCCTCAGGCTCGTCGACAAGCGCGAGGACCGCCGGTTCACTGCAGAGGACTGCGAACTCGTCACGCTCCTCGCCCGGCCGGCCGCCGTGGCGGCGCGCAACGCCCGTCTCTTCCGGCTGCAGGAGCAGCAGAACCGGCACCTGGCCTCCCTGCTCGATACGGCGAGGGCCATCACGTCCAGCGTCACGCTGGAGGACAGCCTCGCGAGGATCTGCCGTACGGCCGCGGAGGCGCTGCAGACCGGGCAGTGCGTGGCCTACGAGTATGACGCGGAGCTGGATGCCGTGGTGTGCCGCGCCTCCTACGCCGCGGGCGGCAGGTCGCGGGCGGTCGCCGGCGCAGACGTCTACGCCCTCGACGACTATCCGACCGATCGCGTGATCCTCGAGCGGGGCGACGTGGCGCAGGAGCGCATCTCGGACGTCGACCTTCCTGACGATTCGCGCGCATGGATGGAGCAGTGGGGAGAGAAGGCATGCCTGCACGTGCCGCTCGTCGTCGAGGGGGAGCGGCTCGGCCTCCTGGTGCTCGCCGAGTCTGAGCGCGAGCGGGTCTTCAGCCCTGCTGAAGTCGAGCTCGCGCGGGCCATCGGCGAGCAGGCCGCCGTCGCCATCCGGCACGCACGGCTGTACAGGCGCGGCGAACGTCAGAACGAGCGCTTCGCCGCGCTCCTCGAGACGAGCCGCGTGCTGGTCTCGTCGCTGGACGTGGACGCCGTGCTCGGAGGGGTCCGCCGGGAGGTCGCCGGCCTGTTTTCCGTGCCGGGTGACGACGTGACGCTGCTGTTGCGGCGCGGCGAGGCGTTCGTCCCCTTCGAGCCGGGCCTGCACGCGGCCGGCGCCGACCGCCCGGCGGTGGAGCTCGACGAGCTCGAGCGCCGGGCCGTGGAGGACCTCGTGCCGGCGCTCGCCGACGGGCATGACTCGGTGCGCATCGTGGTCCCGTTCGTCGCCGGCGCCACCGCCGAGGGTCTGCTCGGCCTGCGGGCGTCGCACGGCGACACCTTCGGCGACGACGAGCTCGAGCTCCTGCAGGTGCTCGGCAGCCAGGCGGCCGCCGCGCTCGCCAACGCGGCTCTGTACCGCAAGCTGGAGCGTCAGGCGATCACCGACGGGCTCACCGGCCTGTACAACCACCGCTACTTCTACGAGCGGCTCAACCAGGAGATCGCCCGGGCACAGCGGTACGGGTTGCCCCTGTCGTTGCTCATGATCGACATCGACGACTTCAAGCATTTCAACGACCGCTTCGGCCATCCGGTCGGAGACCTCGTGCTTGTCGAGGTGGGACACATCCTCGCTACCGACATCCGCGCGGGCATCGACGTCGCCGCGCGGTACGGGGGCGAGGAGTTCGCCGTGGTGCTGCCCAACACGGCGCGCGACGGGGCGCAGGCGGTGGGGACGCGGCTCGCCCGGCAGCTCTCCGAACTGCCGGGCGAGCCGCCGCCGGCCAACGATGAGGGGGCCCTGGACGTCGGCGAGCGCATCCGCGCGACCGTCGCCGACAGTGCACTGCCGGGAGTGGACCCGGACACGCACATCACTGTCAGCATAGGCGTCGCCTGCCTTCCCGGTGCCGCCGGCGGACCGGGTGAGCTTGTGCGCAGCGCGGACAAGGCGCTGTACCTCGCCAAGCGACTGGGCAAGAACCGCGTGGAGGTGTTCGGTGACTGAGCTCGGGGGCGGCGCGGTCGCCCTGCCGCGCGATCCGTATGCAGTGGTCCTCGAGATGGGGACCACCCTCGCCTGCACGCTCGACCCCGACGAGGTGGCTCAGGCCATCGCCCGGCAGGTGGGGGAGGCGCTCGACGTCCAGTCGTGCGACATCAACGAGTACGACGCGGACGCCAGGGCCTTCACCTACGTCGCCGTGTGGTCGAAAGAGCTGCGCCGCGTCGACACGGACTACGTCGGCACCGTCGTCAGCCTGGACGAGCGGCCCGAGCGCGACGCCGTGCTGCGCGCGGGCGACGTGCTCGAGACCTATGTGGACGACGAGGGGCTCGATCCGCGCGAGCGGGCCATGATGCTGGAGTTCGACGAGCAGGCCGTGATGGAGGTCCCGCTCACGTTCGGGGGCGAGATCCTCGGCGTCCTGGGCGTGAGCGACTCCGGCCGGAAGCGGCGGTTCACCGAGCAGGAGAAGGAGCTGCTGCGGCTGATCGCCGGACCGGCGGCGACGGCGCTGGGCAACGCGCGCCTGTACAGGCGGCAGCAGGAGCAGGCCCGCCGTCTCGCCGTCCTGCTCGATGCGAGCAAGGCGCTGGCCGCCTCGGTGGACCTCGACGAGGTCCTCGCCCGCGTCGCGCGGCTCGCCGTCGAGGCGGTGGATGCCGCGACCGCGACGGTGTACGAGTACCGTCCGCACCACGACGCCCTGGTCTACCGCGCCGACCATTCGACGGCTTCTTCGCCCGAGGGAGTCGACGACGACGCGCTGGGCACCATGTACCGGCTCGTCGACTACCCCGGCGAGCGAGCGATCCTGGAGTCGTCCCGAGCCGTGCTGGAGCACGTCTCCGACGCCGGTCTCCCGGAGGACCGCCGGAGGACCATGGAGACCTGGGGGCAGAAGACCTGTCTGAGCCTTCCCCTGCGGTCGGGCGGCGTCGCGCAAGGCATCCTGCGACTGTCGGCCACGACCGACGAGCGTCGTTTCGCGGCCTTCGAGCTCGAGCTGCTCGAAGCGCTGGCCGAGGTGGCCGGCGCGGCGGTCCACAATGCCCGGCTCTTCCGTGTGCAGCAGGAGGAGAGCGACCGCTTGCGCGAGATCCTCGACGTGAGCCGTCGCCTCACGTCCACCTTCGACCGGAAGGCGGCGGTGACGATGCTGAAAGAGGGGTCCGAGAGGCTGCTCGCCGGGGGGATGGCAGCCCAGGTGTGGCTGAGCGGCGCCGACGGACGGCTCCATCGCGTCGTCGGCGAGGACGGAGTCTCGGCGGCCGAGCTGGCCAGGCAGGCCTTCGTGACGCGGCGCGCCACCGAGGCGGTCGCCCCGGACCGCTCGAGCCTCGCCATGCCCCTGGCCGTCAAGGGCAGCCCCGAAGGGGCGCTCGTCGTCTAGGTCTCGGGGCACCGCGTCTTCTCCTCCAGCGAGCGCGAGGCGCTCCAGGTCCTCGCCAACCAGGCTGCGACCGCGCTCGAGAACGAACGACTGTACCGGCGGGCCGAGCAGGAGGCCATCCGCGACGGTCTCACCGGGCTGTACAACCACCGTCACTTCCAGGAACGTCTGCGTCAGGAGTGCCGCCGCTCGACCAGGTACGGCATGCCGCTCTCGCTGCTGATGCTCGACCTCGACCACTTCAAGTCTTTCAACGACCAGTTCGGCCATCAGATCGGCGACGAGGCGCTGCGGGAGGTGGGGCAGATCCTGTTCACGCTCACTCGCCGCGGCGTGGACCTGGCCGCCAGGTACGGCGGTGAGGAGTTCGCCGTCATCCTGCCGCACACCAGGTCGTCGGACGCGCCCCTCGAGGACGGCCGGGCCGGCGCCGGCGAGCATACGGTCGCGCCGGCCGACGCCGGCGCCATCGTCGTGGCCGAGCGCATCCGGTCCGCGATCGCGGACCACCTGTTCCCCGGGTACGGAGGACGGCGTTCCGCGCACGCCACCGTGACGGTGGGTGTGGCCGAGTTGCGCCCGGGCGAGGATGCGGCCGCGCTCATCGCCGCCGCCGACGAGGCCATGTACGCGGGCAAGCGCGCCGGACGGGACAGGGTGATGACTCGTGGCGGCTGATCGGCTGTCCGGGGCGGGCGCTGCCGGCGGTACGGAGGAAGCGGATGCCCTGGCGCTCGCCTCGAGCGTCAGCGAGGCGTTGTCATCGAGCTCAGGCCTGGACGAGATGCTCGAGGCCGTCGCACGGCGCGTGGCCGAGGCGCTCGACGCGCGGGAGTGCGTCGTCTTCGAGTATCGCCCGGAGTCGGGCACGCTCGTCGCCGCGGCTCGCTGGGCCGGCGAGGTCACGTCCGCGGACGAGGCCTGGCTCGGAAGCGTGTACCCGGTGGCCGACCGGGTGTGCCGTCGGCTCGAGCCGGCCGGGCGCACGGCGCGCGAGCGGCAGCCGGACGACCCGCTGACGTCCGCCGCCGAGGCGGCCGTCGTGGAGCGCCGCGGCGACTGCAGCGTCGTCTCCGTCCCGCTCGTGTTCCAGGACGAGGCGATCGGCGCGCTCACGCTCGTCGAGCGGCGCTCCCCCGGCTGCTTCGACGAGGACGACCTGCGTCTGCTGGAGCTGCTCGCCGTGCCCGCGGCCGTGGCCGTGCACGCGGCGCGCGGCCTCCGCCGGGAGGCGGAGCAGGCGCGTCGCCTCGCGGCTCTGCTCAGCGCCAGCCGCGCCATGACCTCGACCATCGACCTGGACATGCTCCTGACGACCATCGCCCGCGTCGCCCGGGAGGCGCTCGCGACGGCGGAGTGCTCCATCGACACCTACGACGCGGAGACGGACACCATCACCGTGGTGGCGTTCGAGCAGCGCACGTCGACGCCCGACGGGGAGAGCTGGATCGGGCGCACGTACTCGCTGGACGAGTTCCCCGCCGACCGCAGCCTCCTGCTCGGCGGGCAGATCGTGGAGGAGCGGGTGTCGGACCCGGAGCTGGACGAGAAGAACCGCGCCGACATGATCGCGAACGGGGAGAAGTCCATGCTCACGGTGCCGCTCGTCTACGAAGACGAGCCCATCGGGTTCTTGGTGTTCATCGAGACAGAGGCGGAGCGGCGCTTCACGGATGAGGAACGGCAGGTGGCCGCCGCACTGGGAGAGCAGGCGGCGGCGGCCATCCACAACGCGCAGCTGCTGCGCCGGACCGCCGTCCAGAAGCGCCGGCTCGAGCTGCTGCTGGAGTCGACGCGCGCGATCAGTTCGTCGGTAGACCTCGATGAGGTGCTCGAGATCGTGGCGCGCACCGCCGGGGAGCTGCTCGGCAGCCAGGAATGCCGGATCCAGGAATACGATCCGGTCGGGAACACGGTCCGGCCGGTCGCCCTGTGGCAGCGGATGCATGACGAGCCGGCGCCCATCGGGCAGGTCGTCCCCCTTGGCGACGCTCCCCGGGACCGCGTCTTCATCGAAGCGTGTGAAGTGCTGGAGCAGCGCTACTCGGATCCGGAGCTCCCGGCGGCGACTCGCGCGCTGTTCGACGAGTACGGCGACCGTGCGCGCCTCAACGTGCCGCTCGTGTTCAACGGCCGGCCTGTCGGCGCGCTCGTGCTGGTGGAGAAGGAGCGGGAGCGCCACTGGTCGGAGGACGAGGTGGCGCTGGCGAAGGCCCTGGCGGAGCAGGCTGCCGTCGCCATCGAGCATGCCCGCCTGTACAAGCGCGTTCAGGACCAGGCGGTCACCGACGGCCTCACCGGTCTCTACAATCACCGGCACTTCTACGAACGGCTCGAACGCGAGATCGCCCGCGCTCGCCGCTACGGCACGCCGGTCTCGCTGCTCATGATCGACCTGGACGACTTCAAGGCGTTCAACGACCAAAACGGCCATCTCGCGGGCGACGCGGTGCTGCGCGCTCTCGCGGCCGTGCTCCGGTCCGAGCTGCGGCAGCACCTGGACGTGGCGGCCCGCTACGGTGGCGAGGAGTTCGCCGTGCTCCTGCCCAACACGCCGCTGACGGCGGCCCGCGAGACGCAGATGGAGATGGACCTCACGGGGCGTCTGGCGGGGAGCAGCGACGACGAGGCCCCGCCGCCAGGTCACACCGACGGTGCGGAACAGGTCGCCGAACGTATCCGCTCCCGGGTGGCGGGCCTGCGCCTGCTCGGGCCGGACGACTCCGTCCTGCCGCCGATCACCGTGAGCATCGGCGTCGCCGTCTTCCCCCTGCGCACAGGTTCTCCGGAGGATCTGGTAGGGCATGCCGACGCCGCGCTCTACGCGGCCAAGCGCGCCGGCAAGGACAGGGTGGTGATCTACGGATGAGGGAGCGGCCGGCTCCCTGCGTCAGCCGGCAGTGAGCGCGTTCAGGGCGTCGAGCACCGACGGGTCGCCGCCCACGACCTGAGCGGCGGCGCCCTCGACGCGCGCCGTGGCGGCGGCGACGAAGTACTCCGCCGCCAGCAGCCGGCGCGCGTCGTCCTGCGCACCGCGGAGCAGCAGGTACGAGCAGCTCACGTCGATCGCCATGTCGGTGAGCCGCCGCGCGTGGAAGTCGCGGAAGCGGATGTCGTCCAGCTCCCGCACGCGCGCGATGGACTCGGTGAGCCTCGCCCGGGCGGCGCGCACCTTGCCGAGGAGGTCGGGCGTGGCGCCGAAGTCCTCGGCGTCGTACTCGTCCAGCCTGGCGGCGAGCGTGCCGCCGAGGATGCCGCCGGTGGCGGCGACCACCTGCAGCTGCGTGGTGCCCTCGTAGATGTTGGTGATCCGCGCGTCGCGCGCGTGGCGCTCGACGGCGAAGTCGCGCATGTAGCCCGAGCCCCCGTGCACCTGGAGCGCGTCGTAGGCCACCTTGTTGGCCATCTCGGTGGCGCAGGCTTTCGCGAGGGGGGTGAAGAGGGCGGCGAGCCGGGTGTACGTCTTGAGCTCGCCGCGCAACGTCTTCAGATCGGTGTCCGGTCCGTCCGGCAGCCGCTCGCCGGCCTTCTCGGCCGCCTGGAGCCGTGCGATCCGGTGCTCGAGCGCCTCCTTGGTGTCCACGATGAGCGCCGTCTCGTACATCAGCGCCCGTGACGCCTCGATGCTCACCTTCATGTCGGCCAGCAGGCCTTTGACGGCGGTGAGCTCGGCGATCGGCGCACCGAACTGCATTCTCTCGGCGGCGTACTTGGCCGCCGCCCGGTACGCGGCCTCGGCGATCCCCTGCGCCTGCGCCGTGATGGCCAGGCGAGCGCCGTTCATGAGACTCATGACGTACGTGGTCAGGCCGCGCCGGCGCTCGCCGACGAGCAGCGCCGGCGCATCGTCGAACTGCAGTTCGCAGGTCGGCGAGCCGTGGATGCCGAGCTTGTCCTCGAGCCGGCGGATGCGCATGTGCTCGTCGCGTTCGTACAGGAACATGCTGAGGCCGCGGGCGTCGCTGGTGCCCTCCTCGGAGCGCGCGAGCACGAGGCTGATCTGACCGCAGCCGTTGGTGATGAAGCGCTTCACGCCGTTCAGGCGCCAGGTGCCGTCCGGCTGCTCGGTGGCCTTGAGCTGGACGTTCTGCAGGTCGCTGCCGGCCTCGGGCTCGGTGAGCGCCATGCTGGCGGTGACCTCGCCGCTCGCGAACCGCGGCAGGTAGGCTGCCTTCATCTCGTCGTCCGCGAACTTGTTGACGGTCTCGCCGATGTCCTGCAGACCGAAGATGTTCATGAGCGCGGGGTCGGCGCGGCTGATCATCTCGACGATCATCACGCTGACGGTGACGGGGAAGTTGAGTCCGCCGTACTTGCGCGGCAGGGTGATGCCCATGAGGTCCGCCTGCTTGAGGCGCGCGAGGCTCTCCGCGATGCCGGGGGCGTAGCAGACCTCGCCCTCGACGAGCTCGCTGCCGGCGCGGTCGACGTCCTCGGCGCGCGGCTCGATGTACTCGCCGGCGAGCTCGCCGGCGATCTCCAGCGTGCGCTCGTAGGAGTCGAGCGCGTCCTCGAAGTCGCGGGGCGCGTAGGCGAAGTCGCGGGCCTGCGCGTAGTCATCCTCCCGCAGGCGCACGACGCGCGCGAGGTCGAGACGGTGCAGCGTCTGCCTGAGGTCGGTGTTGTCGGTGAAGAAGTTGCTCACGACGCACCTCCGTCGGGCGCGGCGGACGCGGGAGCGGCTGCGCCGCCCGCGCCCTTCGTCCTGTACGCCTGGATCAGCATGGGGATGACCTTGTGGAGGTCGCCGACGACGCCGTAGTGGGCGACGCTGAAGATGGGCGCCCCCGGGTCGCTGTTGATGGCGAGGATACGGGCGCTCTGGTCCATGCCGGCACGATGCTGCACGCTGCCGCTGATGCCGCAGGCGATGTAGAGCTTGGGCCGGACGGTGGTGCCGGTCTGACCCACCTGGTGCTCGTGGCCGATCCAGCCCGCATCCACGGCGGCGCGGCTGGCGCCGACGACGCCGCCGACCGTGCGGGCGAGCTCCTCCACGAGCGCGAAGCCCTCGCGTGAGCCGACGCCGATACCTCCGGCGACGACGATGCGCGCGCCCTTGAGGTCCACCCTCTTCTCCTGCTGCACGCGCTCGACCAGCCTCACGGCGAAGTCGGCGTCGCTGAGCACGACGCCGTCGCGCACTGCGATCCGCTCCTTCGCACGCGTCACCGGCACGGCGATGATGCGTCCGTCGCGCCGCCTGTCCGCCCCGGGCATGACCATGACGCCTTCCCGGACCGTGGCCATCTGCGGCCGGTGCTCGGGACTGATGATGGTGGCCACGATGTTGCCGCCGAAGGCCGGACGGATCTGGTACAGCAGGTCCTTGTACTCCTGGCCCTTCTGCGTGTGGTCCCCGATGCGCAAATCCGTGCAGTCGGCGGTGAGGCCGGTGCGCAGGGCGCTGGCCACGCGCGGCGCGAGGTCGCGGCCAGTGGTGGTGGCGCCGTAGAGGACGATCTGCGGCTCGTGCTCGCGGATCAGGCTGGTGACGACCTGCGTGTACGGCTGCGCGAGATAGTGCGCAAGGTCGCCGTGGGCGACGAAGTAGACGGTGTCGGCGCCGCGGGCAACGAGGTCCGTGGCGATGCGCTTCAGGGCATCGCCGGCTCCGATGAGCACGGCGCCGACCTGCACGCCCAGCTCGTCGGCAAGCTCGCGGGCGCGGCCGAGCAGTTCGAGACTGACCTCGGCCGCCACGCCGTCGTGCTGTTCGACGACGACCCACACATCGTTGCGCTTCTTGGGGGCGCCTCCCTGCAGGTCACCCAAGGATGTGCTCCTCGATCAGCTCGTGCACGAGCCCGGCGATGCCGGCCTCGTCGGGCTCGACCATGCGCGCCTCGCTCTGTGCGAGCACGACGCTCTCGATCTCCTTGACGCGGGTCGGCGAGCCGCGCAGGCCGAGGGCCTCGCGGTCGGCGGCCAGCGCCCCGTGGTCCCACTGGACGACCCGGGCGCGACAGACAGGCCTCCCGTCGCGCGAGACCATGCACACCTCGGCCTCGTCGCTCTCGGGGTCGAGGTAGCTGTCGTCGTAGTCGGGCATGGCCTCGGCGTCGATGCCCTTGTACGTCATGACCAGCTTGACGCTCGCCGGGCGCGGTTCGTTGGCCTCGCCGGTCACGGTGAGCAGACATGGAAGCGAGCTCGTGAGCGTCTCGAACCCGCCCTCGAT
>JAAZAR010000018.1 GCA_012514235.1 Actinomycetota bacterium | reverse complement strand
CTGCGCTTGCGGGTGTTCGGTTGATAGGTCCTCTTCACTGCTTCCTCGCACGATTGCCTTCAGTCAGAACGCAGAGTATAGCCGCGCGGCAGAGGCGCGGTCAATTTGGCCTTGCGGGCTCCGCCCGCGCCTCACGCTCACGAAACCACGGCCGCTGCCGATAGGGGCTAGTGACAGAAGGAAGTGGGCCACGACATGCTGCTCGAAGGATCGATCCACAGGTTCAACCTCGCGGGCGTGCTGCAGTTCCTCGCGCAGAGCGGGGCCACCGGCGTGCTCGAGGTACGGGACTTCGAGGAGTACGGGTTCATCTATCTCGTGCGCGGACGCGTGGAGGCCATCTCCCTGCCGATCACCGACGAGAAGCTGGGCACTCGCCTCGTCAAGGCGGGATGCCTCACCGAGCAGCAGCTCGCCGAGGCGCTCATGGAGGACGCCGGCCTCTCTCACGACCAGAAGAAGCTCAAGCCGCTGGGCCAGCGGCTCATCGAGAAGGGCTACACGACCAGCGAGATCATCCGCCGCATCATGGAGCGCCAGACCCTCGATCAGGTCTTCGAGCTGGCGCACTGGAAGAACGGCGTGTTCTTCTACGACGAGCCGGAGGTCATGCCCCGCTTCCAGGTGGCGATCGAGGGCGACGTGCAGGGCCTGCTGCTGGACGCGTACCGCCGCATCGACGAGGGCGAGCGAGCCCGAAAGGCGGCGCTCGTCGTGGAGAACGAGGTCTGCTACGCCTGCCCGCTGGACGAGGAGTGCGGCCCCGTCATCAAGAGCAGGTACCTGAAGCAGGACGTGTGTCTCTGGCGGGAGATGGCCGCCGTGCTCGACGAGAGCTCCGAGGGACTCCGCGACGCACGCCGGCTCTACCGCTCGCGCGACGAGGACGCGAGCGCCACCCTGGACGCATCGCTGGACGGCGACTGACGGGCACCCCCGCGCGTCCGCATAACGCGGCCACGCACGGGGTAGGCAGAGCCCGTGGCCGACGAGCAGAGCAAAGACCTTGCGTTCCAGCACATCCTCGACGCGATCAGCGACGGCGTGTACGTGGTCGGCCCGGACCGCACCATCAGCTTCTGGAGCGCCGGCGCGGAGCGGATCACCGGCTACTCCGCCGCCGAGATGGTGGGTCGCAGCTGCGACGACGACCTCCTGGCGCACACGGACCTGACCGGGCGGCGCCTCTGCGACGGCGGATGCCCGTTGCAGGCCTGCATCGAGACCGGCCGCGACCGCTCCATCCGTGAAGTCTTCCTTCGGCGCAAGAACGGCGAGCGCCTGGCCGTGTACGTGAAGACCACGATGGTCGAGATCGACGGGGAGCGCTACGGGGTCGAGGTCTTCGGAGAGCTGGAGAGCGTCGCCGGCAAGGAACTGGTGGCGCGCATCCAGGAGCTCTCCGACTCGGCCGTGTCCGACCCGCTCACCGGGCTCTTCAACCGCCGCTACCTCGACGCCGCGCTGGCGCAACACTTCGCGCTGTACCGGCGGCTGGGGCGGCGGTACGGTGTCATCCAGATGGACATCGACACGCTCAAGGAGATCAACGACGGGCTCGGGCACGAGACCGGCGACGGGGCGATCCGGTTCGTCGCCGGCATCCTCGCCGACAACGTCCGTGAGATGGACGTCGCCGCACGGTTGGGCGGCGACGAGTTCGTCGTGCTCTGCGGCCTGGCCACGGACGACGACCTCGAGGTGTACGGACGGCGGCTGGTGAGCCTGGTCCGTGACTCCCGGTTCGCGCCGGCCGAGGAGGCGGGGCTGCGCCTCACGGTGTCCGCCGGCGGCACGCTCGTGGCGACGGAGGACGGAGACGAGCGCGACGCCCTGCGCCGCGCCGACGCCGCCATGTACGCCGCCAAGCACAACGGCCGCGACGAGTTCCTGATCGGCGGATCCCCGGGGAGCCGGCGGTGACGCAGGGAGGCGACCTGCGTCGCAACCCGGTCAGCGGCGGGCTGGCGATCGTCGCGCCGGCGCGCGCCTCGCGGCCGGCCGACACGGCCGGCCGCGGCGCCGGCGCTCCCCCCTGCCCTTTCTGCGCCGGCAACGAGGCGCTCACGCCGCCGGAGGTGGACGCCGTGCGGCCCGCCGGCGGTGCACCCGACGGGACCGGCTGGCGCGTACGCGTGGTCCCCAACAAGTACCCGGCCCTGGCGGGCCGGCACGAAGTGGTCGTGCACGCGCCCGATCACGGGGCCGAGCTCGAGGGCCTCGCGGACGAAGCACTCGCCGAGGTCATCCGGATGTGGCGGCGCCGGATCGATGCGCAGCTCTCCTCCGGCGCCGCCGCCGTCACGCTCATCGGCAACCTCGGCGCCGGATCCGGCGCCTCACTGGAGCACCCCCACGAGCAGCTGTTCGCGACTCCGGTGGTGCCCCCCGTCCTGCTGGACGAACTGCTGGAGATGGAGCGGTACCGCAACCGCTACGGCTCCTGCGTGGTGTGCGACGAGGCCGAGGCCGCCGGCGAGCGGAGCGTCCTCGGCGGCCCCTTCCCCGCGTGGGTGCCGGCGGCCACGCGCTACAACGGCGAGCTGTGGCTGGCGCCGGCGGCGCACGAGCCGGACTTCCGCACGGCAGACCCGGCGGCACTGGCGCCGGCGTTCCGTCGGGTGCTCGCGGCGGTCAAGGCGTCGATCGGCGAGGCGCCGCTCAACTTCTGGCTGCACACCGCGCCGGCCGACCTGCGGGGGCCGTTCCACTGGCACGTGGAGTTCGCCCCCCGCACCTCCACCCTCGCAGGGTTCGAGCTGGGGAGCGGCATCCACGTGGTGACCAGGGCGCCCGAGGAGGCGGCCGCGGCCTACCGGGACGCGCTGCCCTCGGCCTGACGCGCGGGACCCGTCAGCAGCCGGCGTCGCGCCGCAGCGCGAGCTGGCCGCAGGCGGCCTCGATCTCGCCGCCCGGCGAGGTACGCACCGTCACGCTCACGCCCGCCTTCTCCAGCCGCCGGCGCAGCCCCTCGACTTCGCCCGGCGCCGGCCGCGAGAAGCGGCCGCCGGTCTCGTTGTAGGCGATCAGGTTGAGGTGGTAGAGCGGGCGGCGCAGGCGCTGCGCCAGCGCCGCCGCCTGCGCGGGCGTGTCGTTGACGCCGCGCAGCACCACGTACTCGAAGAGGACCTTGCGCCGCGTCCTCCGCACGTACCTCTCACACGCCGAGAACACGGCGCCGAGCGGGTACGTGCGGTTGAGCGGCACCAGCTCGTCGCGCAGGTCGTCGGTCGCCGCGTGCAGGCTCACGGCCAGGTTCAGCTGCAGCGACTCCGCGGCGAACCGGTCGATCCCCGGCACGACGCCGGCCGTGGACACCGAGATGGCCCGGGCCGCCAGCCCGAACCCGTGCGGGTCGTTCAGCAGCCGGCAGGCGCGCAGCGTCTGGTCGTAGGCGTGGAACGGCTCGCCCATGCCCATGAACACGACGTTCGTGACGTGCCGCCCGCGACCGTCGGCGCGCAGGACCCGGGCGAAGTGCAGCACCTGGTCCACGATCTCCTCTGCCCTGAGGTCGCGGCGCAGACCCAGACGCCCGGAGGCGCAGAAGGCGCACCCCACCGCGCAGCCGACCTGCGTGGAGACGCAGACGGTGGCACGGCCCGAGACCTGCATCAGCACCGCCTCGACCGGATGACCGTCCGTGGTCGCGAAGAGCGTCTTGCGCGCCGTGCCGTCGGGGACGGCGCGCGTCTCCACGTCCGTGAGCGTCAGCGGCGAGAGCCGTTCCGCCAGGGACCGCCGCAGGTCGCGGGGCAGGGTCGTGATGTCGTCGAAGCTGGTGACGAGCCCGCGCGTGACGGCCTCGTACACCTGCCGCGTTCGATAGGCGGGCTGGTCGAGCTCCGCCAGGGCGGCGGCGATGGTCTCCTGGTCGAGCACCCGGCCATTGTACGCCGGGCAGGGAATGATGACCGAAAGCGCGAAGAGTCACGAGCCAGACAGGACGACCGGGGAACGCCGCATGAGCACAGTCCAGATCGTCGCGATCGTCGTCGCATCCTTTGCGGCTCTCCTCCTCGTGATCGCCCTCGTCGTCACGCGGAAGGGCGACGGAGACGCCGACGAGGGCAGCCAGGCGCCGGGTTCGTTCCTGGACGAGGCGCCCCAGGACACGTTCGCGGGGCTCGGCAGGGCCGAGGAGCCGGTCGAAGACGTCACGCTGGACCCGGCGCTCGAACGGGAGGCCGCCGCGCGGCGCGCGGCGGCCGCAGAGCAGGCGCAGCAGGAGCGCAGGCCCGCGCCGGCCGGACTCGGCCTCGACTGGGGGCCCGACCTCAGCGTGCGCAGCATCGGCGACCCGCCCGACGTGCCCGCCGCGGCCGGAGAGGGCGAGGCCGAGGTCACCGGAGAGCTCCGGCCGGACGACTCCACCCCGGCGGTCCCTGCCGGCGAAGAGCCGGCCGGCGCGACGGAAGAGCCGGCCGGCGCGACGGAAGAGCCGGCCGGCGCGACGGAAGAGCCGGCCGGCGGCCGCATGGTCCCCCTCTCCGACATCATCGTCACGACGAGCAGCAAGATGGTGGACCTGGACGATCCCGAGGTCCGTCGGATGCTCACCGAGCTCGTCACCTTCGAGATCGACCAGGCGGCCGAGTACCGTCGGCAGGGTCAGACCATCGACGCCATCCTGCAGCTCACCGAGGCCGAGAAGGTCTCACGGGCGCTCGGCATGACGGAGTCGGCTCTCCGCATCCACGAGATGATGGACCAGATCCGCGGCGACGAGTGAGGCCCAGGCGGCGTCACCCGACGCGGCGCTAGTTCGTCAGGCTCTGGAGGGGCGCCGGGATGCGGCCCCCACGCCGCACGAAGGCGCTGTTGCCGGCGGTGCTGATCTTCATCACCGGACCCTCGCCGAACAGCCCGCCCAGCGTGACCCAGTCCCCGAGCTGCTTGCCCGCGGCAGGGATGAGCCGGGCGCCGGTCGTCTTCGAGTTGATCATGCCGATGGCCATGACGTCGGCCATGGTGCCGGCCAGTGCGTCCCGCGAGATGTCGCCGGGCACGACGATCATGTCCAGGCCGAGCGAGCAGACCGCCGTCATGGCCTCGAGCTTCTCGATGGGCAGGTTGCCGTCCGCGGCGGCGCGCGCCATCGCCTTGTCCTCGCTCACGGGGATGAAGGCGCCGGAGAGCCCGCCGGTGGACGAGGTGGCCATGGTACCGCCCTTCTTGACGGCGTCGTTGAGCATCGCCAGCGCCGCCGTGGTGCCGGGCGCACCCACCGACTCGAGGCCCATGCTCTCGAGGATCTCGGCGATGGAGTCGCCGACGGCCGGCGTGGGCGCCAGCGAGAGGTCGATGATGCCGAGCTCCGCGCCGAGCATCTGCGAGGCCTCGCGGGCGATGAGCTCGCCGACGCGCGTGATCTTGAACGTCGTGCGCTTGATGAGGTCGGCGAGCTCGATGAACGAGGCCTGCGGATTGGCGGCGACCACGTTGCGCACCACGCCGGGCCCGGAGATGGCGACGTTGATGCTCGCCTCGGCCTCGCCGCTGCCGTGCATCGCGCCGGCCATGAACGGGTTGTCCTCCGGCGCGTTGCAGAAGACGACGATCTTGGCGCAGCCGATGGAGTCCTGGTCTGCGGTGCGCTTGCTGACCGCGAGCAGCACCTCGGCCATGCGCAGGACGGCGTCCATGTTGATGCCGGCGCGGGTGGAGGCGACGTTGACCGACGAGCATACGCGGCGGGTGCCGCCGATGGCGTCGGGGATGGCCTCGATGAGGGCGGCGTCGCCGCGAGTGAAGCCCTTCTGCACGAGCGCGCTGAAGCCGCCGAGGAAGTCGATGCCGATCTCGTCGGCGGCCGCATCGAGGGCGTGCGCGACCTCCACGTAGGCGGTGGGATCGTCGCTGCCCACCACGTCAGCGATGGGCGTGACGGACACGCGCTTGTTGACGATGGGCACGCCGTACTTCTCCTGCAGCTCGTCGGCCGCCTCGACGAGGCGGCCGGCGTGGCGCACGATCTTGGCGTGGACGCGCTCGGCCGTGCGACGCGAGTCGCCGGCCGCGCAGTCGCCGAGAGAGATGCCCATGGTGACGGCCCGGACGTCGAGGTTCTCGGACCGGATCATGGTGACGGTCTCGAGGATCTCCTGGGCGGTGATGAAGACCACGGTCACCGCCCCCTAGATGCGGTGCATGAACTTGAAGATGTTCTCGTGCTGCACGTGGATCTGCAGCCCGACCTGCTCACCGGTCGCCTCGAGCGCGTCCTTGAGTTCGGCGATGGTGGTCTCGCCCTGGTCGAACGAGACGAACATGATCATGGTGAACATGCCGTTGGCGACAGTCTGGCTCACGTCGTCGACGTTGGCGTTCTGGTCGGCGATGGTCGTCGCGACCTTGGCCAGCAGCCCGTGACTGTCGGGGCCGAGCGCGGTGACGATGACGGTTGTACGCATCGGGACGTCCCTGGGAGAGGATGGGCTGGAACAGGCGGCAAGTATACTAGATGGGCATGCCCATGCCCCCTCACCCAGGTCCCACAGACGCCACGACCGACGTGCCCGGCGGCCGCCTTGACAGGCTCGACCGGGCCGTGTCCCGGCGCCTGGCGATGGACTGGCCGCACCCGCGCTGGTTCACGCTCCCGCTGGGCGGGATATCGCTCTCCGCGAACTACGGGGTGCTCTGGTACGTCCTGTGCCTCGTGCCCCTGGTCCTGGGCGCCGACCGCCCGCTGTGGAAGGCGCTCTACGTGGCCGTGCCCGTCACCCTGGTCGAGATGACGGGCTTCCTCATCAAGCAGTCCGTGGGGCGCCTGCGACCGCCGGTCGCCGACCCCACGCAGCCGGAGCAGATCCCCTTGCCGTACAGCAAGTCGTTCCCCTCGTCGCACGCCAGCATGGCGGTGGTCGGAACGTTTACGCTCGGCACGCTGTATCCGGCCGCGGTCCCGGCACTCGTCGCGCTGACCGCGGTGCTCCTGTTCAGCCGCGTGTACCTGGGCGTGCACTACCTCGGCGACGTGGTCGGGGGCGTGGGGTACGGACTCGCTTGGGGCGCCGCCTGGGTCCTTCTCGTCCCGGCGCCGGTGTGACATGCATGCTCTGAGCACACGCGGCGGCAAGCTGGCGGTGGCCACGGCGGCCATCCTCGTGGTCGTCATCGCGCTCGCCGCCGGCGGCGTGTTCGACGACTGGGGCGGAGAGACCGTCAAGGTCGGCCGCCCCTCCGCCGCCGTGTCCAGCTCCCCCTACGGCGGCGTCGCCGCCGCCACCGCCAAGGTACTCGCCCAGAGCGTCGGAGCCCGGCCCGCGGACTCGTGGGGCGAGATCCACGCGCGCGAGTTCATCGACGGCGCCTTCCGCCAGTACGGCTACTTCCCGCTCCTCCAGGAGTTCATCTCGCGAGGCAGCGGGCGCCGCATCCACTCCGCCAACCTCATCGCCGTCAAGGAAGGCGAGAGCGCCAAGCGCCTGGTGGTCGCCGCCCACTACGACTCGACGGACGCGGGCGAAGGCTATCTTGACAACGCCACCGGCGTCGGTCTGCTGCTCGAGGTCGCCGCCCGCGTCAAGCAGCGCTCCACGCCGTACACCATCGTGTTCGTCGCCTTCGGAGCCGAGGAGGAAGGCCAGCTCGGCGCCAGGCACTTCCTGCGCACCATGAGCGACGTCGACCGCAAGGCGACGATCGGCATGGTGAACCTCGATTCACCCGCGGGCGGCGAGACGCTCACCGTCATGGCCCGCCTGGGCGGCGCCACCTGGCTCCGCGATGTCGCCCTCTCCGCCGCCGACCAGCTCGGCATCCCGCTGGTCACGAGCCCGGAGGGCCCGGGCCGGCCGGCCGGCACCGTGCGGCTGCCGGCCGACGACGAGCCTTTCGCGGCCGCCGGCTTCCCGACGGCCGCCTTGAGCGCCGTCTCGTGGGACGACGGCGGACGGCGCATGGCCGCGACGGCCGACGGCCTGCCCATCTGGCATACTCCGCGAGACACCGTGAAGTTCGTCGACGCGGCGTTCCCCGGGAGGGTCCGCACACAGCTGCGGCAGATGTCGATCCTCCTCGAGACCCTGCTCACCAGCAAACTGGAGAAGCGCCCGTGAAGCTCGGCATCGTCGGCCTGCCCAACGTCGGCAAGACCACCCTGTTCAACGCGCTCACGCACGCCCAGGCCGCCGCTACCGCCTACGCGTTCACCTCCGCAGAGTCCAATCTCGGCGTGGTCGCGGTCCCGGACCCACGGCTCGACGCGCTGCACGAGGTGCTCGAGACGCCCAAGAAGGTCAACGCGACCATCGACCTCGTGGACATCGCCGGACTGGCCGAGGGCGCGAGCCGCGGCGAAGGCCTGGGCAACAGGTTCCTCAGCGACATCCGCGGCGTGGACGCAGTCGCGCACGTGGTGCGCGTGTTCGACAATCCGGAGGTCGCCCACGTGAGCGACACGCCCGACCCGCGCGCGGACGTCGACCTCGTCGAGACCGAGCTAGTGCTCAGCGACGCCGAGCTCGTGGAGCGCCGCCTGGACAAGACCCGCAAGGCGGCGCGCAGCGGCGACAAGGCGGCGAGGCACGAGCTCGAGGTGCTCGAGGCGCTGCACGCCCGGCTCCTGGACGGCGAGCTGGCCAAGCGGTTCGAGCGCTCCACGGAGGACGAGCCGCTGTTCCGCGAGCTCGCGCTCGTGAGCGACCGGCCGGTGCTCTTCGTCCTGGACACGGACGACGACCAGAGCGCCGCGGCGGCGCTCGAGCAGCACGCCGAGTTCGTGCAGTGGGCGCGCGAGAGGGGCGACCAGGTGGTCGCCGTCGCCGCGCGCCTCGAGGCCGAGCTCGCCGACCTCGAGCCGGACGAGGCGGCCGAGTTCCGCGCCGAGCTCGGCGCCGACGAGGCCGGCACGCTCGACGTCGTCCTGCGCGCCTGCTACGAGGTGCTCGGCTACATCACCTTCTTCACCGGCGACTTCCGCAGCAGCGAGTCGCGCGCCTGGCAACTGCCCCGCGGCTGGACCGCCAAGCAGGCCGCGGGCCGCATCCACAGCGACATCGAGCACGGGTTCGTCCGCGCTCAGGTGGTGCGCATCGAGGATCTCATCGAGCTGGGCTCGTTCCACGCCG
>JAAZAR010000081.1 GCA_012514235.1 Actinomycetota bacterium | reverse complement strand
GAGCACCACGGCCGCGAGCGCGGTGGCCACAACGGCCGTGACGACCACGATGCGGTGATGCATCCTGACCCCTCCCACGCCCTGAAGTGGAGCCGGCGGGCGGGATCGAACCGCCGACCTGCCGCTTACAAGGCGGCTGCTCTGCCAGCTGAGCTACGCCGGCCCGACGAAGAGTCTACAGCAGGCCGGCCGGAAGAGCGGGCGTCACACGCTCGTCAGGCTCAGAAGACGCTCCGCCGATCGGACCGGCACGTCGAGCACTCGCGCGATGTTGACCTTCGCCTCGATCGCCAGCGGGTCGTCCGGGGTCGCCGTGTCCTCCGTCGGGATCGTCCCCAGCCCCAGGTCGCGCCGCACGTCGGCCATGACTGTCGGGTCGCTGAGGTCCGCGGCGCTCACGCCGAGCTTCGCCGCCACGTAGCCCTTCGCCTCCGGGAGCCGCATCCGCCGGGTCATCTGCATGCGGGCCACCAGGTCTCCGGCGGTCCGCAATCCGCCCATGCCCGACGCGACACCATGGCCGATCCCCTGGCTGTGGTTGTCGCCGGCGCCGATCTACAACCCGTCCAGCTTCAGGATGTCGACGCAGGCACGCGAGGCGCGCGAGACGGCATCCACGGGCGGCAGCGCATGCATGGGGACGCCGCCGACGCCCATCCCCCCGTTCAGATGGATGGGGATCTGCGCGGCGTCCGTGCACGGCTTGACGATCGCGCACGTGCGGGCCACGTTCCACGCCACCGTCTTGCCGGTGTTGACGTTGATGGCCGGCCCGAACACGGAGGCGCCGGCCTGGGCCGCCAGGCGCATCTGGTCGGCCGGCCAGAGTCCGGCGAGCCGGACGCCCTCGTACTCGAGCTCGCCGTGCATGCCGAGCACGAACTCGCTGGCCATGCCGATCTGGATGCCCCACTCCGGGTACTTCGCGCGGATGCGCTCGATCGCCTTGAGGGCGGCCAGGAAGTCGGCGTCACCGGCCGCCCCCGCCGTGTCCAGGTTGATACCGTCCGCACCTGCCTCGTACATCCCGTCGGCGACGTAGACGATGTCGTCCACGGCGAGCTCCACGGCCTCCTCCTGAGCGGCCCGCGCCTCATCGATCTTGCCCAGGGGCAGCAACTGGGACCAGTTGGGCACCGGGCCGTCCGGCGTCGTGTAGCGGCCCAGGTCCGGCATGGCGCCGTACTGGCACGGGACGGTGAGCAGGAACTGCGCCTGGCGCATGGTCTCCTGCTCGAACGGAAGCACCGGCTTGATGGGCTTGAAGGAGTAGTCGTGATGGTAGAGCTCCACGGTGTCCGTGCACACCGTCTGCTCGAAGGTCTGCAGGTCGTTGATGCGCGAGCCCACGTCCTGGCTGCCCACGCCGTCCGAGCTGAGGATGACCTCGTCCCCGATGTCCACGGCACTGAAGCGCGCCGCGCTCGCGAAGACGTCCACGAGATGGTCCATCTCGTCGTCCCCCAGCGGCGGGACCTTGGCCCGCTTGACCGCCGCCTCGACTCCGGCGCGGACCTCAGCTTCGATGTCGGCGCGCGACATGCGCACCAGCGATCCGTCTCCCATGCGAGTCGGGACGTCCATCGCCTCCTCCTGTCCGGTGGTCGTTGCCGGCGCCCGCGGCGCCCGCCGCCGGCTGCGCCGGTCGACGACAACGAGGCTACAGGGGCGAAGGGCTGCTGTCAGCGTGCCATTGTTCGGCAAAGTTGGCGGGGCCTGCGTCCAAACGTAGGACAGTCCCGGCACCAGCACGGCGTGACTCCGATCGCTCGGCCTCGAAGGCACCGCGAGGCCGAGCGTCAAAGGGGCGAGGCGGACTCCCGAGAGCACCCGTTGGGAGCGGTGACGACCACGGCGCAGGCCGGACCAGATGGGTGAACCTGGGGTCCCGCCCTTGAGGTTGGCCGAGGGTCGGCAGGCCGGAACCGCGAGCGCGGCCGCCCCGCCGACCCTCAGGCCATGGTCCGCCCGGGGCCGGGGCGAACCAGAAGATAGGAGGTACCAGCACGGATGCTGGCAGCGGGCTTCTCGGAGACGGGAAGCGTCGCACCGCGGACACTAGGAGCGCCGTGTTGAGGCAATGTTAACCAAATATTAATGACTATTAAGCGTGCAGCCCCTCTTGCCTGCTGACGTT
>JAAZAR010000098.1 GCA_012514235.1 Actinomycetota bacterium | reverse complement strand
ACGCGGCGGCGGCGGCCTACGTCGACTGGAACGCCCAGTTCCAGCGCACCCAGATCGGCAAGGCCATCCCCGTCATCGAGGACCAGCTCGAGGAGTACCGCACGGAGGCCTCCAGGGTCTCCGCCGACTACCTCATGCTCAAGCAGCGGCTGCAGGACCTCCAGATCCTCGAGGCCACCGCCGAGGGCAACTACCAGCCGCTCGCGCCGGCCGTGGTGCCTGAGGAGCCGGTCGAGCCCAAGCCCATGCGCAGCGCCATCCTGGGCTTGGGCGTCGGCCTCTTCGCCGGCATCGGCCTCGCCTTCCTGCTCGAGCAGTTCGACACGCGCGTCCGCCGGCCGGACGAGGTCGCCGCCATCCTGCGCCAGCACGTCCTCGGCCGCGTGCCGCGCATCAGCCGCAAGCTGCTCGCCGAGGACGCCCTGGTCACCATGCAGCATCCGGACGGCCACGTGGCCGAGGCGTTCCGCATGGTGCGCACCAACCTCGACTTCATGGCCGTCGACGCCGAGGTCAGGTCCATCGTGCTCACGAGCTGCATGAAGGGCGAGGGCAAGAGCGTCACCGTGTCCAACCTGGCCGTCAGCATGGCCATGGCCGGCAAGAAGATCATCGTGGTCGACGCCGACCTGCGGCGCCCGCGCCAGCACACCTACTTCGGCCTGGCCAACGAGAAGGGCCTCAGCACGGTGGCCAGCGGCAAGCACGAGCTGGCCGAGTCGCTGGTGCGCATCGACGTGGCGCACCCGGGCGGCGGCGAGGGCGCGGCGCAGTTCAAGGACTGGTCGGCCGGCACCGACGCCCGCTCGGCGCTCTACGTGCTCCCGAGCGGGCCCATCCCGCCCAACCCGGGCGAGATCGTCGCCTCGCGGCGCTTCAGCGCCATCCTGGACGACCTCTGCAAGGAGGCCGACCTCGTGCTGGTCGACTCGCCGGCCATGCTGGCCGTCGGCGACACCTCGGCCATCGCCGCCAAGGTCGACGGGCTCGTGTTCCTCGTCGACCTCCAGGAGATCAAGCGGCCGCAGCTGCTCACGGTCGCCGACCAGCTCTACCGCCTGCCGGTCAAGATGCTGGGCGTCGTGCTGCGCATGCACGGTACGCACGGCGGCCGCTACTACTACACGTCGTCCCACTACTACCGCGACAGCTACGCGGAGGACGGCGCCAAGGTCAAGGAGCGCCGCCGCACCAGAGGGCGTCGCGCGGAGGACCAGGCGCCCGTCTGAGGCGTCCGGCCGGGGAGAAGAACGAGGAAGTCAGGCGAGAAGACGCGGCACGCTGCGGCCCGCGGGGCGCAGCGGCTCGCGGCGCCGGTCGTCACGGCGGGCGCCGGTCGCAGACCTGGGAGGGAGGGCTCGACAGATGAACGTCCATCCACACCGATATGCCCGACGTCTGGCGCTGCCGGCGCTCGTGGCGCTGGTCGCGCTGGCGGCGCTGATGGCGGTGGCGGTGGCGCCGGCGGCCGCCGACCCGCCCACCACCAGCCTCACGGCCGCCGCCCAGAAGAGTCCCGTCAAGTGGAACACCGTCCTCATCCTGAACGGCATGCTCGTCGAGGACGTCGATCCGCCGCTGGCCCTGGACGGCCAGCAGATCGAGGTGCAGCGCGCCACCAGCGCGAGCGGACCCTGGAAGCTGGTGACCATCGTCACCAATACCCCCGGGCCGTATTACTCAGGCGCCTACGTCTACAACGAGAAGGCGACGCGCACGTACTTCTGGCGCATGGTGTTCGCCGGCACGACGGAGTACAGGCCGGCCACGAGCAACGCGGTCAGGATCGGCGTCGCGCCCGTGCTCGGCAAGCCGGCCGTCCCGGCGAAGGCCAAGGCGAGGAGGGCGTTCACGGTGAGGGGTTCGCTCAAGCCGCGCTTCAAGGCCGGGTCCCGGTCGGTCAAGCTGCGCTGGCAGATCCGCAAGAACGGCGCCTGGAGGAACTTCAGGACCTCGTGGGCCAAGGTCTCCAAGGCCGGCTCCTACAGCAAGTACACGGCCAGGGTCGCCGTCCCGCGAGCGGGCAAGTTCCGCTTCTACGCGCTGACGCCGGCGTCGGCCAAGTTCGTGGTGGGCCGCAGCCCGTTCAGCCGCACGGTCACCGTGAGGTGAGCTGAGGCCGGCTCCTCACAGATCGTCCTCGACGTCGCGCCGGTGACCCACGCCGACGACGAGAACCCACAGCTCCGCATCGCTGAAGGTGTAGACGATGCGGTAGTCACCGGTGCGCAGGCTCCAAAGGCAACACGGGGGACGTTTCGGTCACGGTGAGACGACGAAGGTCACTTCCCGCCGGACCGCGCGGCGGCGCCGTCGGCGCAGCCGTCACGGCGCCGCTCCCCCGGTCTTCCCGCGAACGGGGTAGGATACCTCCAGCATGAGCGACACGATGACCTTCGGACTCGTGGACAAGTCCACGCGCATCTACCTCGCCGGGCACACCGGGCTCGTCGGCGGCGCCATCTACCGCACCCTGCAGGCCGAGGGGTTCACCAACATCGTCGTCCGCACGCTGGACGAGGTGGACCTCACGGACCAGGCCGCGACCCGGCGGTTCTTCGACGAGGAGCGGCCCGAGGCCGTCATCGACGCCGCCGCCAAGGTGGGCGGCATCCTCGCCAACTGGGAGCAGCCCTGGGAGTTCGT
>JAAZAR010000022.1 GCA_012514235.1 Actinomycetota bacterium | reverse complement strand
GCACGGCGGCCGCTACTACTACACGTCGTCCTACTACCGCGACAGCTACGCGGAGGACGGCGGCAAGGTCAAGGAGCGGCGCCGTCACGGGGGCGGGCGCCGCGCGGAGGACCAGGCGCCGGTCTGAGGCGTCCGGCTGGGGAGGAGCGACGACATGCGAGAGCGGCTCTGCAGGCGGCGCGTGGGGGAGAGGGCGCTCGGCCTGTCGGCCGTCGTTGTCCTGCTCGCCGCGCTGGTCGGGGCGGCGGTGACGGCTGCGCCCGCCGCCGCCGACACCAAGCCCGCCAGGCTCACGGTCACCGCCCAGAAGAAGACGGTGAAGTGGGGCGCGGCGCTCATCCTGAACGGCGTGCTCGTCGAGGACGTCCTCCCGCCGGTCGCGCTGGACCAGAAGAACGTGCAGGTCCAGCGCTCCCCGAACGGGTCGGACCCGTGGACCCTCGTCGACATGGTGACCAACGACTCGGCGCCGTACTCCTCGGGCGCCTACACCTACACGGAGCCGGCGTCCCGCACCTACCACTGGCGCATGTTCTTCGCCGGCGACGCGGAGTGGGCGCCGGCCATCGGCACGGTCGTCAAGGTGTCCGTCAAGCCGGTGCTCGGCAAGCCCAGCTGTCCGTCCCGCGTCAAGGCGAAGAAGAAGTTCATCGTCAAGGGCTCGCTCAAGCCGCGCTTCAAGGCCGGGTCCAAGCCGGTCAAGATCACCTGCCAGCGGTACGTGAAGCGCTCCTGGCGCACGTTCAAGACCTTCAAGGCGGCGGCCGCGAACTCCGGGGCGTACAGCAAGTACTCCGTGCGGATCTCGATCGCGCGCAAGGGCAAGTTCCGCTTCGTCGCGACCACCGCCACCACCGGCTCGTACGCCGCCGCCAAGAGCGCGTACAGCCGCAAGCTGACCGTCAAGTGAACCAAGTCGCAGACCCGAGAAGGAGGGGCTGAGAGATGGATTCGTATGCGCATCGATACGCACGGCGTCTGACGCTGACGGTGATCCTGGCGCTGGTCGTGGCCGGGGCAGTCGTGGCCGCGGCGGTGGCGCCTGAGGCCGCGGCAGAGCCTGCGGAGCCGACCGACACCAGCATCCTGCTCGACGCCCAGCAGACCAGAGTCGACTGGAACACCGTCCTCATCCTGAACGGCACGCTCGTCGCGAACTTCTACCCACCGGTGGGCCTGGACGGCCAGGAGGTCCGGGTGGAGCGGGCCACCGGCGCGAGCGGACCGTGGACGCTGGTGACCACCGTCACCAATGCGTCCGGGCCGTACTACACCGGCACCTACACCTACAGCGAGAAGGCGACGCGCACGTACTTCTGGCGCATGGTCTTCGACGGCACGGCCGAGTACGGGCCCTCCACGAGCAACTGGGTCAAGATCGGTGTGGTGCCTCGGCTCGGCAAGCCCGCCGCTCCCGCGAAAGCCAAGGTGAAGAAGAAGTTCACGGTGAAGGGCTCGCTCAAGCCGCGCTTCAAGGCCGGGTCCCGGTCGGTCAAGCTGCGCTGGCAGATCCGAAAGAACGGGGCCTGGAAGAACTACAAGACCACGTGGGCCAAGGTCGCCAACGCCGGCTCCTACAGCAAGTACACGGCCAAGATCGCCGTCCCGCGCGCCGGCAAGTTCCGCTTCTACGCGTTCGCGCCGGCGACGGCCAAGTTCGTCAAGGGCACCAGTCCGTTCAGCCGCACGGTCACCGTCAAGAAATGAGCTGAAGGCCGGCAGGTCGCGAGGCAGGCTTTCGAGGCGCGTGGCTCGAAACAGAAGGGCACGCGGTAGGCTGACATGTCGAGAGCGGGAGGTGGCTGGGTGAGCCTCACCAGTAAGCGCGTCCTCGTGACGGGAGCCGGGGGGTTCATCGGCAGCCACCTGAGCGAACGGCTCGTGCACGAGGGCGCTCACGTCAGAGCGCTCGTGCACTACAACGCCCTCGGATCGAGGGGATGGCTCGACAGGTCGGACCTCGTGGACGAGATGGAGGTCGTCGCGGGGGATGTGACCGACCGGGACAGCGTGGTCCGTGCGGTGGGCGGCGTCGACATCGTGTTCCATCTCGCCTCACTCATCGCGATCCCGTACTCCTACCGTGCGCCGGAGAGCTACGTGCGAGTCAACGTAGGCGGGGCCCTGAATGTGGCCCAGGCCGCGCGTGACGCTGACGTGGAGAGGCTCGTGCACACGTCCACGAGCGAGGTCTACGGGACGGCGCAGACGGTCCCGATCACCGAAGCTCATCCCTTGCAGGCGCAGTCGCCCTATGCGGCGAGCAAGATCGGGGCGGACAAGATCGTCGAGTCCTTCGTGCGCTCGTTCTCGCTCCCGGCCGTGACGGTCCGCCCCTTCAACACCTACGGCCCGCGGCAGTCGTTGCGGGCCGTCATCCCGACCATCATCGCGCAGTGCCTGGCGGAGAAGGTGGTCCGTCTCGGCAACACCAGTCCCACACGCGATCTGAACTACGTGACCGACACCGTCGCGGGCTTCATACGCGCGGCGGAAGCCCCCGCTGCGGCGATCGGCCAGACGTTCAACCTCGGGACCGGGCGGGAGATATCAGTAGGAGACCTCGCGCTGCTGGTCGGACGGCTGTGCGGCACCTCGGCGGAGGTCGTCTTCGACGACGGGCGCGCCCGCGTCGAGGGCAGCGAAGTCGAGCGGCTGCTGTCGGATGCGAGCCGCGCCCGGGACGGACTCGGGTGGCGTCCTGAGGTCTCGCTCGAGGACGGGCTGGCTCGGACGATCGACTGGTTCAGGCAGCACGGCGACGTGTCGCGAGCCGGCGACTTCGTTGTCTGACGTGACTGCGGAGCCTCCGTACCTTCCGCTTTCCGAGCCCTCGCTGCAGGGACGGGAGCTGGAGTACGTGACCGACTGCATCACGACCGGATGGGTCTCGTCCGGGGGCGCCTTCGTGACGAGACTCGAGGAGTGGGCGACAGAGTACTTCGGTGCCGGCGGCGCCGTCGCAGTCTCAAGCGGGACTGCGGCGCTCCATACGGCGCTCCTTCTGGCCGGTGTCGGGCACGGAGACGAGGTCGTCGTGCCGACGCTGACCTTCATCGCGCCTGCCAATGCAGTCCGGTATGCAGGCGCATCTCCGGTCTTCATCGACGCAGAGCCCGAGTACTGGCAACTGCATCCGGCGCGACTCGAGGAGTTCCTGGTCAAGCGATGCCGGCGCGAACGCGCCGGCGTCGTGGACCTCGAGACGGGACGCGTCGTCAAGGCCGTTCTTCCGGTGAACGTCCTGGGCCACCCCTGCGACATGGACAGCATCGTCGCCGTCGCCCATGCTGCCGGACTGGTCGTCATCGAAGATGCCACCGAGAGCCTCGGCTCACGGTACAAGGGCAGGCCTGCAGGGCTCCTCGGCGACTACGGCTGCGTGAGCTTCAACGGCAACAAGATCGCCACGGCCGGGGGCGGTGGTCTGGTCGTCACGCGAGACTCGCAGGCAGCAGAGAGGGCTCGCTACCTGACGACCCAGGCCAAGGACGATCCTCTCGAGTACGTTCACCGGGAAGTCGGCTTCAACTACCGGCTCACCAACGTCCAGGCAGCCATCGGCTTGGCGCAAGTGGAGCGACTGGACGAACTCGTGGCCGGCCGGAGGTGGGTGGCGGAGCAGTACCGGGAGGCCTTCGCGGACGTCCCGGGAGTGGAGTTCATGCCTGAGGCGCCGTGGGCGCGCTCCAACAGATGGCTCTCCGCCATCCGCGTGCGGCCGGTCGGCGGCGGCGACAGCCGCAGTCTTCTTCGCGTGCTTGCCGAGCACAGGGTGGAGGCGCGACCACTCTGGCAGCCGCTTCACCGGTCCCCCGCGCACGGGGGGACGACCGACGGAGGCGACTGGATAGCCGACAGGCTCAATCGCGAGGTGCTGTGCCTGCCGTCGTCGCCGTCGCTCACGGATGAGGACATCGGTCGAGTAGCGGGTCTGGTCAGTGCCTTTGCCCGCGAACGGGGTAGGATACGCCCGACATGAGCGACACGATGGCCTTCGGACTCGTGGACAAGTCCACGCGCATCTACCTTGCCGGGCATACCGGGCTGGTGGGCGGCGCCATCTACCGAACCCTGCGGGCCGAGGGGTTCACCGACATCGTGGTCCGTACGGCGGACCAGGTGGACCTCACGGACCAGGCCGCGACCCGGCGGTTCTTCGACGAGGAGCGGCCCGAGGCCGTCATCGACGCCGCCGCCAAGGTGGGCGGCATCCTCGCCAACTGGGAGCAGCCCTGGGAGTTCGT
>JAAZAR010000089.1 GCA_012514235.1 Actinomycetota bacterium | reverse complement strand
GCCCTCGTAGCTCAGTGGATAGAGCACAGGTTTCCTAAGAGGGCTGGGAGGGTGCCCGAACGGGGCCGTTCGAGGGTGGATCGGGGCATTTCGGGGCGTCCGCGGGGCCGCCGAACCCGCCTCGAGCCTGCAGCTTCCTGCAGTTTTAGCAGCTTCTTAGCAACCTGCCGCGGGTGGTGCGTGGCGCTGGTCCGGCTCAGGCAGCAGAGGCCCCTCCCGGCTGCCCCGTTCCGCGAACGTCCGTGCGTCCACCTCGTCGGTCCACCCGCAGCGAGCGCGCTCGCGCGCGTCGAAGCGCGCCACGTAGGGCTTGATGTCGAGGAGGGGCGTCCCGTCGAGGATGTCGACCTCATCGATGAAGAGCGTGACGCCTTCCCGACGGACGAGCCGCACGAGGCTGAGCCCGAGAGCGTTGGGCCGCCACGGCGAGCGCGTGGCGAAGATGCCGCGTGGCAGGTCGTCGAGGAACGGGACGGCCTTCAGCCGCGCGGGCCCTGCTCTGCCGAGATGGTAGAGCAGGTGGATGTGGGAGAAGCCCTCGATGTCCTCGAGGCCGTCCGCGTATTCATCGAGGATCTCGACACGTCCGGAGCACCCTTCGGCGCAGACCGGCTGGATCGGCGTGTGCCGCTCGCTGCGGTGCTCGCTGTGGACGATCCCGATGGGCCGGAACGTGACTGGGGCGAGGTCCACCCGTTAGTGCTGGCAGGCGTTGTCGAAGCCGACCTCAGGGAGGCCGCCTTCGATGAAGGCGTGGACCGTGGACTGCACGTCGGCGCCGACGCCGGCATGGACGGCGATGCCGACCTGATTGAAGCCCATAAGGGGGCGCCCGCCGATGCCGTCGACGACGATCGCATCGACGTTCTGCTCCGCCAGTGCCAGCACAGGCGCCATGCAGCCGCCTTCGGTGTGCGGAGCGTTGGTGAGGACTGCGACCTCGGCGACTGCGCCGTCGACGACGTCGACCATGGTGAAGCATTCACAGCGTCCGAAGTGCCCGGAGCGCCTCGCGTCGAGGCCACCGGGGGCCTCGGACGGAATCGCGATCCGCAGGGTGGTTCCGTTCGTGTCGCTCATGGGTCAGACTCCGTTCCTGGTTTCTCTATCGTCGCGATGTCACTCATGGTTCGGAGCTCACGAGCCGTCGTGGCCTCGCCTCCGGCCGCGTCCTTGACAGCCGCCGCCGCCGCGCGCTCCTCGGCCCTCGCCGCGGGGTCGGCCGCAACGACCCACCCCGCCCCAGCAGATGCGGACGTCGGGCGAATCGCACGAGGGGCACGTGAGCGGTGTAGCATCCGGATCGCTGGTCCATACCTCGCCGCACGCTGCGCAGCAGAGTTGCCGTGGCTCGATGCGATACTGCCCGCCGGCGATGAGGATGGCCTTGCCGTCGACGAGCGCTTCCGCGACCGTGGCCCTACCTCTCTCAAGGACACGGCCGACGGTCTGGCGCGATATTCCCATCGCCGCGGCCGCCTGCTCGTGGCTGAGGCCCTCGAGATCGACGAGGCGGATTGCCTCGAGCTCGTCGACGGCCAGCGATAGCTGCTCGAGGTCGCGCCCGGGGACGCCCGCCGGCTTGAACAGGGTCACACGGGGCACGCCCCCCACGGCTCGTTCAATCGGCGGGCGCGGCATCAGCTATCTCCTCACTGGTTATTAGCATATGCCCATGGTAGAGAGGCAGCGGGTGGACTTCAAGCTGGCGGCCTGTCCTCCTCCGTGACGGGCCCCTCCGCGACCGGTGCCGCAGCGATGCCCGGAAGAGGCGTGGCGACGCCCACGTCGATCACGTCACGTCGTCTGGGGTCCGTGCCCGGTGCCGGCGGGTCCAGCCGAAGGTAGGCGTCTCCGAGCCGGCGCACCGGCTCCCGTGGGCTCAGTGCCAGCCTGATCGCGGCCCGGCGAAGCGCCGGCCGCAAGAGTCCCTCCGCGTCCCGCAGGTCCTGCGCGACGTAGGCGCCGGCGGCGACCAGTGCACGTGTCGTGGTGCGGCCGCCCAGGCTGCTCTCGCCGCCCCAGACGCTCCGGCGACCGCCGCCTCCGCGACCCGGCCCACTGCCGTCGCGTGCGGGCCACCCACGTCGTTGCCGACGATTCCTCGGCCTGTCGTTGCTGTTCATGATGGCTCCGTTCCTCGTCAGGACCAATGGCCACTCATGGTCGGTCCTTCGACGGCGGTGAGCTCACCGCGCCCGAGCGCGCCCAGCGCGTCTCGCACGCTGACGCCGTTGCCGACCTGGTAGATGGCGATGTCTCCCGCCGCAAGCGCCTTGTGGGCGTTGGGACCGACGTTGCCGGTGATCAGGGCCTGGACGCTTTGCGCTGCCACCGTGTTGGCGGCCTGCACACCGGCGCCGCCGCTGGCGTTCACGTTGTCGGCGTTGTCGTGTGCCTGCCACTGGCCGGTCTCTGAGTCGGCGATGATGAGCCAGCGGGCACGGCCGAATCGTGGATCGACGAGTGAGTCGATGTCGTTGCTCTGTGCGCTGATGGCGACTTTCATGCCCTCTCCTTTTGTCGACGTCGCGCGGTGTCGCCACATAGGCCAGCGTCATACCGTGGCGGCTTGATTCATCGTGCAACCGCTCTGTCTCACGCCTATTCGTCCGCTTACCGTCTGCGTTTGCATCAGCTCCAAGTCGCCGGAGTCGAATGCCTCGACGGCTTCACGAACGTGCATATCTCTTCTGGCTCGATAGAGCCTGATCGCGGCCGCGTCGAGGAGCTTGAGCGCGTGCGGCCCGATATTGACGGTGATGACCGCCTCGGCACCGTACGACGTCACGGCGTCGCCGGCCCGCACACCGGCCCTGCCGCGAGCGCTGGCGTTGTCGGCATTGTCATGCGCCTCCCAGTCCCCGGTCTCCGTGTCCACGATGAGGAACCAGGGCGCGCGACCGAAGCAGGGGTCAACCAACGAGTCCATGCGGTCGCGTTGTGCGCTGACGACTACCTTCATCGCTCCTCCTCTTCTCGGCGTGGCGCGGCGATGGTCGTAACCACGTAGAATGACCGGCCCTCATGCGTGTACACGTCCGCCACGCCCTCGTTCACGAGTGCGGTGGCCGCCTTGAGCGCCTCTCCGTGGTGCATCGCGAGGCCCGTGGCGATGTCGGCGACTGTGCACGGCCGGCGCGACAGGAGTTCCAGTACGTCGGCTGCGACGGCGACTCCGCCGCCGTCAGAGGCCGGGAGATCGACAACCACCTCCGCGTGGGGTGTGAACAGCGCGGCGAGCTCCTCGAGCGTAGTCTTGTCGACCGGCGCCGCGAAGGACTCCGCCGGCGGACGGACCGCTGTGTTCAGCTGGATCCGGTCGGGTGCGATGCGCGCCGCCAGCTCTGCAAGTGCGCGCACCTCGGGGACCGGATCGGTGAGGCTCGCGAGCAGCATGACCTCCAGCCAGATCTCTCCCGCGTAGCTCTCGCGGAACGCGGCCATCCCTGCGACGACGTCGGCCAGCCGCAGGCTCGCGTGTGGACGGTTCACTTGCTGGAACAGTCCCTCGTCAGGGGCATCCAGAGAAGGCAGCACGATGTCCGCCGCCGCCAGCCCACGGCGAACCGCCGGGCGGCTGATGAGTGAGCCGTTCGTGATCACGGCCACGGGCACGTCCGTGATCGCCTTGACCCCGTCGATGACAGCGCCGATCCCGGCGTGGAGCGTCGGTTCGCCCGATCCCGCGAGCGCGATGACGTCCGGTTTGGACGACAGCCTGTCGCGCACCTGGGCGACCACGGCATCCGGGTCCGCCCCGCGTTGCCGGCGGACGGTCTTGCGGGTCGTCCGCCCGAGCTGGCAGTAGACGCAGTCGTAGGTGCACGTCTTGAGCGGCACGAGGTCGACGCCGAGTGAGCGGCCGAGTCGCCGCGACGGGACGGGTCCATAGACGAGATGCTGTGCGATCGAGGGCGACAAGGTGCGCCTCACTTCTTCGCGGTGATGGGATCGAGACCCGACGCGCCCGCGCCGCCGGCGACGGGAACGGCGCGGGCTGGCGCCGGGCGTTCTGTCAGCTCGAGCAATGGGCCGATCGCCGTCGAGAAGGCCGCCGCCGCCGGCGACTCCGCGAACGCCTCCACGTGCGGGATGCCGCGCTCTCCGGCCATCACGACTGCCGGATCCATCGGGATGCGGCCGAGGAACGGCACGCCGGCGTCGCTGGACATGGCTTCGGCTCCGCCGCTCAGGAAGACGTCGGTCGTCTCCCCGCAGTGCGGGCAGACGAAGCCGCTCATGTTCTCGATCACGCCGAGCACGGGCAGGTGGAGCGCCTCGCAGAACCGCAGCGCCTTGCGCACGTCGTTGACGGCGACGCGCTGCGGCGTGGAGACGATCACGGCGCCGGTACCCGAGCCGAGCAGCTCTACCAGCGCGAGCGCCTCGTCGCCCGTGCCGGGCGGCGCGTCGACGACGAGGCAGTCGAGGTGCCCCCAGTCGACGGCGCCGAGCATCTCGCGGATCGCCGAGTACTTGCGCGGGCCGCGCCAGATCACCGCGTCGTCGTCCTCGGGCAGGAAGAACTGGATCGACATCGCCCAGAGGTTCTCGCGGACGGGCGCGGGGGCGATGCCCCCGGCGCGGCCGGGATGCGGGTCGTAGTCGAGACCGAGCAGGGAGGGGACGCTGGGACCGTGCAGGTCCACGTCGAGGAGCCCCACGCGACGTCCCGCCGCGGCCAGG
>JAAZAR010000003.1 GCA_012514235.1 Actinomycetota bacterium | reverse complement strand
GGTGTAGCGGGCCGGCGGCTTGGTGGCGTGGCCGTCGACCGTGATCTCCTCGGCGGTGAGGGCGTCGCCCTCGTTCACCTGGGGCAGCCGGCGCTCGCGGTCGTCGAGCTCGGCGTTCGGGTCGTCGGCGCCCTCGACGTACGCCTTCAGGAAGCCGTGGAAGGTGATCGTCTTGCCGGAGGCGCTGAACTCCGCGTCCCGGCCGTCGGACGCCGTACCGCCGATCTTCACGGTGACGGAGTTGCCGGTGGCGTCCTTCATCTGCGAGGCGACGGTCCGCTTCCAGATCAGCTCGTACAGCTTGAACTGGTCGCCGGTCAGGCCGGTCTCGGCGGGCGTGCGGAAACGGTCCCCCGAGGGGCGGATCGCCTCGTGCGCCTCCTGCGCGTTCTTGACCTTGCCCGCGTAGGTGCGCGGCTGCGGCGGCAGGTAGTCGGCTCCGTACAGCTGCGTGACCTGGGCACGGGCGGCGGCGACCGCCGTGTCGCTCAGGGTCGTCGAGTCCGTACGCATGTAAGTGATGTAGCCGTTCTCGTACAGCTTCTGCGCGATCTGCATGGTGGCCTTCGCGCCGTAACCGAGCTTGCGGCTCGCCTCCTGCTGGAGCGTCGTCGTACGGAACGGGGCGTACGGCGAGCGGCGGTACGGCTTGGACTCGACGGAACGCACGGCGAACCGCGTGTTCTCCAGGGCGGCCGCCAGCGCGCGGGCGTTCACCTCGTCGAGGTGGAGCGTGTTCGCGCTCTTCAGCTGCCCCAGGGAGTCGAAGTCACGGCCCTGCGCGATCCGCCGCCCGTCGACCGACTGCAGGCGGGCGACCAGCGACGACGGGTCCGAGGCGTCCCCCGCGCGGCCCGATGGGGGTCCCCCCGCCGGAGTGAAGTCGGAGGTGGGGGAGAAGGTGCCCGTCAGGTCCCAGTACTCGGCGCTGCGGAACGCCATGCGCTCCCGCTCCCGCTCCACCACGAGCCGGGTGGCGACGGACTGGACACGGCCGGCCGACAGCCGGGGCATGACCTTCTTCCACAGGACCGGCGAGACCTCGTAGCCGTAGAGACGGTCGAGGATGCGGCGGGTCTCCTGGGCGTCGACCAGCTTCTGGTTGAGCTCGCGCGGGTTGGCCACGGCCTGGCGGATCGCGTCCTTGGTGATCTCGTGGAAGACCATCCGCTTGACCGGGATCTTCGGCTTGAGCACTTCCTGCAGATGCCACGCGATGGCCTCGCCCTCGCGGTCCTCATCGGTGGCGAGGAAGAGTTCGTCGGACTCCTTCAGCAGGTCCTTGAGCTTCTTGACCTGGGCCCGCTTGTCCGCGTTGACCACATAGATCGGCTGGAAGTCACGGTCGACATCCACACCGAGCCGACGCACCTCGCCGGTGTACTTCTCGGGTACCTCCGCAGCGCCGTTGGGAAGGTCGCGAATATGCCCGACGCTCGCCTCGACGATGTAGCCAGGGCCGAGATAACCCTTGATCGTCTTCGCCTTGGCAGGCGACTCGACGATGACGAGTCGGCGGCCGCC
>JAAZAR010000095.1 GCA_012514235.1 Actinomycetota bacterium | reverse complement strand
GTCGTCGAGCGACGACCGCGCCCGCCGTGCGTGCGGGAAAAGAGTGACGGTGAACGAGTCGGCCACCGGGGAAGGTCTCGTACGACACCTTTCGACGTGGGGAAGAGGCAGGAATGAAGACCAGGACATCCTTCTCGGTGCTGGCCGTAGCGGTGCTGCTGGCCGTCGCCGCGCTGACGTTGGCCGCGTGCGGTGACGGCGGCGGCAGCCCGTATGGCGGCGGTGGCGGCGGAGCTGCGGCCGGCACCAGCAGCCCGCCGGCCGCCGACGGTGCGACGACCAGCGAGATCAGCATCAAGAACTTCAGCTTCACGCCGGCCGAGACGACCGTGCCGGCCGGCACGACGGTGACGTGGACCAACGAGGACACGACGGTGCACGACGTGACGTCCACCGATGGGCCCGGGATCGACGCCGCGGTCACCTCGACCTTCGCCAGCGGGACGCTGGCCGAGGGCGACACGTTCGAGTTCACCTTCGAGGATCCGGGCACGTATCACTACGAGTGCACGATCCACGCCACCATGCAGACGATGCATGCGGTGGTCATCGTCGAATGACGCCGGCACTGGAGGCCGGCGGCGAGGTCACCCGGCGGGAGACGCCGAGGCCGACGGCAGCAGCTCGGCCGGATCGAACCCCGGCGCGTACTCGACGCCCAGTCCCTTCGCGCGCCGCGCCATCCAGGCGTCCCAGAGCCTCATCCGCTCGGCCGAGAGGAGCGTTCGCCTGATCGTTCCCTTGGCGTCGGCGAGCGTCCGCGTCTTCGCGTCCTTGACGAGTTCGGCCTTGTGGGCCTTCCAGTAGCCGGTGACGTCGGCATCGGTGACCTTCGCCTTCCCGGTCACGATCTCGGCCGCCCGCTGGGCCAGCGTCTGACTGCGGATGGAGCGCTTGAGCAGCGCCATGGTCATGCCCTGCTCCTCGAGGATCGCGAGCACCTGGTCCTCGCCGCCGTAGGCCTCCTCGAGGGCGGCGACCTCGTCGTCCACCTCCTTGTCGGACACGGAGATCCCGAGCTCGGGCGCGCTGCGAGCCACGATCTGCTCCTCGACGAGGAAGTCGACGATCTGCGATACCACCCGGTCGTACGCCGCGCTGCCCTTCTCGGGCGGGTCCATGCCCTGGGCTTTCATCTGCTTCTGGGCCTGGGAGAGGAGCATCTGGAAGTCCTGCCTGCTCACCGCGGCGCCGTCCACCGTGGCGATGGCGTCGTCCGGCACGCCTTCGTCGCCGCAGGCCGCGACGGCGAGACAGGCAAGGGCGAGGCCCAGGATCGTTGCGGCGGCGAGCAGGGCTGTCGTGGCGCGTCTCATGAGGTCCTCTCTGCTCGGGCGCCCGCCGGGCGCGTACGGGTGGCGCCGTCCGTCAGGACGTCGCCGCTCCGAGTGTGGACCGGGCGGGGGCCGGTGGCAACCGCGGCCCGCGCCGGCGCCTGGTGCGAACGCCCGGCCGGGCCGGGAGGCCGCAGGGGAGCCCGGTCCCTGCCATCTTTGTTAGACTCCGGCCTGACACGCGCGGGTCTTGCCCGCGGCACCGTCAGGAGGTTCCTCACGTGGGCTACGACTTCGGTGTCGGCCGCGAAGCGCCGACCTTCACACTCAACGCCGCCGATGGCAGCCAGATCAAGCTCAGTCAGTACCGAGGCGACTGGTTCCCCGTGCTGGCCTTCGTCCCCTGTCGGGCAGCCGGAGCCGCCGACGCGCTGAGCGAGCTCAGCCGCGCGGCCACGGCCCTCTGGGGCCTGCGCGGCCAGGTCGTCGGCATCTGCGACGCGGATCGCGACGAGTGCTCCGCTCTTGCGGCGAGCGTTCCCGGCCTCGCGTTTCCGCTGCTTGTCGACGACGGGTCGGTGGCGCGCCAGTACGGGGCGCTCCGCGGCGACGGTGCCGTCAGGCCCATGGCGTTCGTCGTCGACCGCGCCGGCAAGATCGTCTGGACCGGTGAGGGTGCGGCCGCGCTCACCGAGGAGGCGCTGGTCGCCGCGTTCCGCCGGGTCGTCCGCTGATCACGGGGGCCGGTCGGCGGGTCGCCACGGCGCGACCCGCCCCGACCGGCCTGTTCCTCGCCCGTTTCCGTTCCAACCGTGCTCACGTGGGTACAAGACCTGTGCAAGTCCCCGACAGGGAGTGAGCACGATGTTGATCGGCCAGACCATGTTCAGCGTCCGTCACGGCACGGAGCACCGTGCCGAGCGTGCGCTTCAGGAGCTCGCCGGCCTCCTCCAGAGGTCCGCGGGACACACCAATCATCGCGTCCTCCGCTCGTTCGGCATGTCTCCACTCGGCAGCGCGCTCCGGAACGAGGGACGTGAGGCCACGCTCGGTGACGTCCACTTCGTGTTCGAGACGGAGTGGTCGTCGCTCGACGCACACGATGAGTTCTACCAGAGCGCGCAGGTGCAGCGGATCTACGGCACCCTCCAGTCGATTCTCACCAGCGGGCCCTTCGAGGTGCTCTACGACGCGGTCGTGGAGGAACCACAGCACGACAACGCCACGGTCTGACCTGACGAGTCCGAAGATCAGGCGGAGCTGGACAGACGGGACGACCGAAGCCCGCCACCTGTCCCGAAGTCGGCGCTGCGTCGTGCCACGGTCATCCCTTCTCCCCTCTCCACCGACAGAACAGGGGCGGCCGGCCTGCAGGCCGGCCGCCCCTGTCGCGGCTCAGGGCGCGGCACGCGCGCCCGTCAGATGCCTCAGCCGCCGCCCGCCGCGACCCGCACCGTGCCGTCCTCCTCGATCACGACGGGGACGACGTTCAGGCCGCCGGTGAGCTCCGCCACCTTCTCCTGCGCCCCGGGTACGTTGTAGACGTCGACCTCCTCGTACTCGAGGCCGCGGGCCTCGAGATCCGTCTTCGCCGCCGCGCAGTACGGGCAGCCCGGCTTGGTGTAGATGACCGTCGTCATGACGTCTCCCCTCAGCGACGGTACAAGCGCAGCCCATTCCCGGTGACGAGCAAGGACGTACCCATGTCCGCGAACACGGCCAGCCACAGGCTGACGAGGCCGAGTGGGGCGAGCAGCAGGAAGACCGCCTTCACGGCGATCGAGAACACGATGTTCTGCCAGATGATGCGCCTGGTGCGCCGTGCCAGGCGGATGGTCTGCGGGACGGCCGAGAGGTCGTCGCCCATGAGGGCGACGTCGGCGGTCTGAAGGGCGGCGTCGGTGCCGGCGGCGCCCATGGCGATGCCGAGTGACGCCGCCGCCAGCGCCGGCGCATCGTTGACGCCGTCGCCCACCATGGCGACCGCGCCCGCGCGCTCGCGAAGCTCGGCGACGGCGTCGACCTTCTCCGGCGGCAGGAGGCCGGCGCGGACGTCCGTGACGCCGGCCTCGGCCGCCACTGCGCGCGCCGTCTCGGCGTTGTCGCCGGTCAACATCACGACCTCCGCGACGCCGAGGTCGCGCAGCGCGTCGATCGCGTCCCGCGCGTCCGGACGCAGAGGGTCGCTGACGGCGATGACGCCGAGCGCGCCGTCCTCGTCGCCGACGACCACCGCGGTCTTGCCCTGGCGCTCGAGCCGCTCAACGGTCTCGACGAGCGCCGGATCGGCGGCGTGCGCGCCGAGGAGGTCCGGCCGGCCGACGAAGTGCAGCCGGCCGTCGACCTCGCCGCGCACGCCGCGGCCGGCGATGGCCCGGAAGCGTTCCACGTCGTGAGCGTGCATGTCTCCGTCGTGGTCGTGCCCCTGCTCCGCATGCGCATGCCCTGCGTGGACGTGGGACCCGGCCGGCGCGCAACAGCCCGGTGTCTCGCACGCGCAGGCGGCGGTCACGACGGCCGCCTGCGCGTGTGTCTGCCTCCCGGTGCCGTCGGTCGTCATCGCCACGGCCGAGGCTCGGTCGACCACGGCCTGGGCGAGCGGGTGCTCGCTGTAGCGCTCGAGCGCAGCGGCCAGCGCGAGCACCTGCTCCTGAGAGGCACCGTTCAGCGGCACGATGTCGGTCACCTGCGGGCGACCGACGGTGAGGGTGCCGGTCTTGTCGAACGCCACGGCCCGCAGTCCGGCCATCCGCTCGAGATATGCGCCGCCCTTGATCAGGACGCCGTGCCGGGTGGCACGTGCCAACGCCGCGAGGATGCTCACCGGCGTGGAGATGACCAGCGCACACGGACAGCTGATGATGAGGAGTGCGAGACCACGGTAGAACCACGTGTCGAAGGAGGCGCCGAAGAGCGGCGGGACGAAGGCGACCGCCGCCGCCAGCGCGACCACCACCGGCGTGTACCTGCTGGCGAAGCGATCGACGATGCTCTCGGCCGGTGCCCGCTGTGCCTGCGCCTCCTCGACCATGTGCACGATCTTCGCGATGGTCGTGTCGGAGGCCGTGGCTGTGGCGCGCACGCGAAGCGAGCCCCCTTCGATGATGGACCCGGCGAACACCTGGTCGCCCGGACCCTTGCCCGCCGGCATGGATTCGCCGGTGACGGCGGACTGGTCGGCGGCTGCCTGACCTTCCACGACCAGGCCGTCGACGGCGGCGCGCTCGCCGGGTCGCACCACCACGATGTCGCCGACGACGATGGCCGCGGCGTCGACGTCCGTCTCTTCCAGGTCTCCGTGCGTCGGGCATGGGCGCAGGACGGTGGCTCTCGGCGGCGCCAGCTGCATGAGGCCGGTGATGGCCCTGCGCGTGCGTTCCAGCGTGGCCGCCTGCAGCCCGTTGCCGAGGCTGAAGAGGAAGGCGACCAGCGCCGCCTCGGACCACTCGCCGATGGCGGCCGCGCCGATCATGGCCAGGGTCATGAGGACGTTCATGTCGACCTGGCGTCCTCGCAGGCTGAAGAAGCCGGCGCGGGCGACGTAGGCGCCGCCGCTGAGCACCGCCGCGGCGAAGAGCCACGCAGACGCCGCCGGGGCGACGGCCAGCGCCAGGAAGCCGGCGACCGTCAGCACACCCGAGACCAGGGTCGCGACGGCGCGCGGCTCGCGGAGCCAGAAGCTCCGCTCCGTGAGCGCCCTCGCCGCTGTCGCCGCGGAAGGAGTCGCCGGTTCCTCCGCGGTCCGCCGCTCGATCGTGTCGTAGCCGAGCCTCCGAACGGCGCGGAACACGTCCGGCAGAGCCGTCTCCTGGGGGTCGATGGCGACGGCAAGCGTAGCGGCGCCGAAGTTGACGTCTGCGCTGCGCACGCCGCGCTCCCTGCGCAGCGCGCCCTGGAGCTTGACGGCGCAGTCGGCGCAGTCCATGCCGGTCACGTGCAGGATGCGGCGCTCCTCCGCCGCCTCCTCGGGCAGCGGTCGGGAGAGATCGAGGGGGCCGTGCTCGTGCACGGCCAGCGGACAGTGGTCGGCGCAGTGGGCCTGTGCTCCGGCCCGCCGGGCGAAGGTCTCCACCTCGGCGCCGTCGAGCGAAACCTCGTCGTAACCCACGCGAAGGAGGCCTCGAGAGACGTCGGGCTCGACGGTCTGGATGCCGTCGAGCCTGAGCAGCTCTCGGCCGACCTCCGTCACGCACCCTCCGCACTCCGCGGCGCGGGGAAGCAGCAGGGAAAGCTCCAGTGTCCGGTCCGTCATCTCGTCACTCCGGCCCGTGTTCCACGTGCTCGCGCGTGATGTCCAGCAGCAGGCGGATGTGCGCGTCGTCCGGGGAGTAGAAGACCATCTTGCCCGCCCGGCGGGCGCGCACCAGCCCGTTGCTTCTCAGGACGCGGAGATGATGGCTGACGTTGCTCTCGCTCATCTCGACCGTCGCGGCGAGGTCGCACACGCAGAGCTCGCCGGCCTCGATGATCGCGGCCATCAGCCGGCAGCGGCTCTGGTCAGCCAGCACCTTGAAGACGCTCGCCATCTGGCCGGCGACGTCCGAGGGCACCAGGCGCGCCCGCACGGAGGTGACACGCTCCGGATCGACCACGTGGACCTCGCAGTGGTCGAGAAGGTCGTTCTTGCCGCAGATGACCGGTCCTCGGGGGTGGCGCAGCGCGGTCGTGTCGGCCACGGTTCCTTCCCTTGAACACATGAACAGATGTTCATATGTTACCCGGTCGACACCTCTCCGACAAGTACTCGCGTTGCCTGTGTCGAAGCCGCCCCGCGGCGCCTAGGCGTTCTCCGCCGGATCCGCCGTCCCGGCGTCGCCGTCCGTCCGCTTCACCAGGTCGCCGCGGCCGGCTGCCTCGAGCACGGCCGCGTCCGGCTCCACTCCGCGGGTCAGCACGAGGGAGACCACCACCGACGTTCCCACGGCAAGGACGATCACGGCCAGCGACACGAGGATCGGGATATGTATCCAGTGGCTGATCAACATCTTGACGCCGACGAACCCCAGCACGAACGCGAGCCCCCAGCTGAGGTACTCGAACCGCTGCAGGCTGCCCGCGAGGGC
>JAAZAR010000123.1 GCA_012514235.1 Actinomycetota bacterium | reverse complement strand
GCCGTCGGGCTTGTCCTTGAGGCGGTCAAGGAGGGCCATGTAGTCGACCTTGGCCTTGTAGCGACCGTAGAGCTCCAGCTCGTCCTCGAGGATGCCGACCTTCTCGGCGATCGCCTGGATGGGCTGCATGGTGGCGGCCTGGGCGATCTCGATATCGCTCGGCACCGGGGACTTACGAACGATCGAACTCAACGCGTCCTCCTTTGATCTCCACTGTCCCGCGCGTCTCGACATGACGCCGGACCTTCGCGGGTGGCGAGGCCGGCACATGGGCTGCCGGGCCTGGCCCGGCAGCTTGTGCCGGATTCTACTAGCGCGCCACAAAAACGGTCAATTTCGCACACGCGATCTACGTACAGGACTGACGGGATCGCGGGGCGTCCGGAACGACGGCATCGGGCGGCGCCGTGAGTCAGGAGCCGCTGAAGCGGCTGCGGGCGGCGGACTGCGCGGCCTCGTAGACGATCCGCGCCGGCCGCCCCACGGCCGCCGCCACCCGGCGGACGTCCTCGTACTCCGGCGAAACGCTGGCGAGGCGTCCGCCGACGAAGCTGAGACGGACGCCCACTTTGAGCTTGCCGATCTTGACGCTCTCCCGGCGCTCCTCCGCGTACAGGCGGTCGCAGGGCACGACGCGCACGCCGAAGGTGGTCGTCTCGGCGAACACGACGTCGGCGAGGTCGTCCTGCTCGGCGGCGGGCGCGAGCACGTGGAGCACGACGCCGGGACGGCCCTTCTTCATGAACGCCTGGCTCATCCACACGTCGAGTGCGCCGGCCTCGCGCAGCGCATCCGCCGCGTGCGCCAGGAGCTCCGGCGTCATGTCGTCGATGTTGGCCTCGAGGACGACGTGGTCGCCGGGGCCGTGGCCGCCGTGTGTCGCGGCGATCGCGCCCGGCGCGGTCGCGACCGGCGTGCCGTTCGCGGGCTCCTCCGGCACCGCCTCCGGGTCGACGAGCACGGCACGCAGCACGTTGGGCCGGCCCGGGACCTCACGCCGGCCGGCCCCGTACCCGACACGTTCGACCCTGCCCCGCGGCAGGCCGCCGAACTCGTCCGCGAAGTGGGCGAGCAGAGCGGCCCCGGTGGGAGTGGTGAGCTCGCCGAGGGGGGCGGCCGGCGTCTCTCCGGCGGCCACGACGGGGGCCCCTCCGGCGGTGGGCAGGCCGGCGAGCAGGCCGAGCACGGCCGGCGCCGGCACGCTCAACCGGCCGTGCGCCGTCTCGACCTCGCCGTCGCCCAGGGCAGGCGGCGACGCGACCACGCGCTCCGGCGCCAGCTTGGCCATGAGCGTGACCGCGCAGATGAGGTCGACGGCGGTGTCGACGTCGCTGAGCTCGTGCAGGTGCTCCTCGCCCTCGTCGCGGCCGTGCACCTCGGCCTCGGCGGCCGCCATGCGCTCGGCGATGGAGGCCACGGCGTCGGCCACCGGCGCCTCCAGGTCCGAGGCGTACAGCGACATGATGAGCTCGTCGAAGGTGGCGAAGCCCGGCTGGTCGGCGACCTTGAACGCCAGCGCCGCCAGGCCTCCGCGCCGCACGTCCTCGATCTGGACGAGGCGAGGGTCGATGCCCGCCGACGCCAGCGCCGGGCGCAGCAGGTCGTCCAGGGGGCCGGGGTGGTCTTCGCGCGCCCCGGCCAGAGAGAGCAGAGCGCCGACGAGCATGTCGCCGCTCACGCCGCTCGCGCAGTCGAGGTAGAGGATCATGCTTCCACTCTATCGCGTCGCCTGTCTGCACACAGCCGGAAAGAGCCGCCGTCCGGCTCGCCGGATGCGGCCGTGTGCCTCCCATCGGCACGCGGCCGGCTCGGCATGAGCACTTCGCGCCGGCGACCGCCATCGTCCGGCGCGCGCCCTCAACGCCGCGCCGCCTGTCGGCCGGCCCGCCTCCTCCTGTAGAATGCAGCCATGCGGATCGCTCAGCTCGCACCCCCCTGGATCACCGTCCCGCCGGCCGGCTACGGCGGCACGGAGTGGGTCGTCCAGCAGTTGTGCGACGGGCTCACCGCCCGCGGGCACGACGTCCGCCTGTACGCCACCGGCGACTCGCACACGGCCGCCCAGCTGTGCTCCCTCTTCCCGCGCGAGATGCCGGACAAGATCGGCGTCACCCCGTTCGAGGCGCGTCACACGGCCTTCGCGTTCGCCGACATGGAGCAGGGCGAGTTCGACCTCGTGCACGACCACTCCGGGTTCATCGCCGTCGCCTTCAGCCGCTACCTCGCGACCCCCATGGTCCACACCATCCACTGCCCCTTCGACGAGCTCGGGTACGGGTTCTACGAGCAGTTCGCCCGCGACGTCGGCTACATCTGCATCAGCGAGTACCAGCGCTCCATGGCGCCTCCCGGCATGGACTGGGCAGGCCGCGCGTACAACGCCATCGAGGTCGACCAGTGGCCCTTCACCAGCGACAAGGACGACTACCTGCTGGCCTTCGGGCGCGTCTGCGAAGCGAAGGGCTTCCACCACAGCATCGAGACCGCCAGGCGCCTGGGCCGCCGGCTCATCATGGCCGGCGTGCTGCAGGCGCCGTACCGCAAGTACTTCCGCGAGATGGTCGAGCCGCACATCGACGGCGACCAGATCGTCTACGAGGGCGAAGTCACCATGGAGCGCAAGCGCGAGCTGTTCGCCAACGCCGGCGCGTTCCTCTTCCCCATCACGTGGCCGGAGCCGTTCGGGCTGGTGATGATCGAGGCCATGGCCTGCGGCACGCCCGTGGTGGCGATGCGCCAGGGCTCGGTGCCCGAAGTCGTCGACGACGGCCTGACCGGCTTCGTGGTGGACCCGGAGGACCTGGACGCGTTCGTGTCCGCGGTGGACAAGGTCGACCAGATCGATCCCGCGGCATGCCGCCGCGTCGTCGAGGAGCGGTTCACCGTCGAGCGCATGGTCGCCGACTACGAGGCGATCTACCGGCGCTACCTCGAGAGGTGAAGGACGCCCAGGGCGGGCGCGCCGCCGCCGCTGCGACCCCGACCGCCGCCGACCTGGCCGCTGCGACCTCGACCGCCGCCGACCTGGCCGCGTACCTCGCGGACGGGGGCGACGGCGCGGGCGGCGAAGCTCGTCCCGCGCCGCTCTTCGTCTGCGGCGACGCGGCGCGCGTGCTCACGCTCTTCCCGAGCGCCTCGGTCGACTGCGTCGTCACCAGCCCTCCCTACTTCGGCCACCGGCGCTACGCCGGCGGCGGCATCGGCGCCGAGGCCGGCTGGCGCGAGTACGTCGCCGCCCTCGGCGCCGTCACCGGCGAACTGCTGCGCGTCGTCAGATCCACCGGCTCCGTGTGGCTCAACCTCGGGGACACCTACCGGGACAAGCGCCAGCTCGGCATCCCCTGGCGCGTCGCCTTCCACCTCACCGACGAGCAGGGCTGGACGCTGCGCAACAGCGTCGTGTGGCACAAGGTCAAGGGCGGGCCGGACACGAGCAGGGACAGGCTGCGCAACGTGCACGAGCTGCTGTTCCACTTCGTGCGCCGGCCCAGGGGGTACTACTACGACGACGACGCCGTGCGACGCGCGCCGCGCGCGGCGCGCGTGGAGGACGGCGCCGTCGTGAGTGCCACCGGCGTGCGCGGCGTGCGCTACCGCCGCCAGATCGAGCTCTCGACCTCCCTGGACGAGCTCGAGAAGGCGGCTGCCCTCGCCGCGCTCGACGAGACCCTCGCCGAGGTGGCGGCCGGCCGCCTCGCGGACTTCCGCATGGTCATCCGCGGCCGCCAGCGCGCGACCCACTCGGACGACGGCGCCGTGTCCGGCCGCGCCCGTGAGCTCCGGGAGCGCGGCTTCTACTTCCTCCGCTACCACCCCGACGGCGCCAAGATCGGCGACGTCTGGGACATCCTGCCGGAGGACTCCCAGGGCCGGGACCTGCACTTCGCGCCGTTCCCGGCCGACCTCTGCCGCATCCCGATCCTCGCCACGTGCCCGCCCGGCGGCGTGGTGCTGGACCCGTTCTGCGGCACGGGCACGGCGATGCTGGTGGCGAGCGAGCTCGGCCGGCGCTCCGTCGGCATCGACCTCTCCGGGGACTACCTCGAGCTCGCGCGAGCGCGCATCGCGTCGGTGGTGCCGGGCGCTTCCGCCTGAACCCTCGTCGGGCGCGCAGTGACGTCGTGCCGAGCCGGGCCGCCCGGCGGCCGGAGTGTCAGAGGCGGCGGAGGAGGACTACGTCGACGCCGCCCGCGCCCGCTCCACGAGGTCGCGGATCTCCGCCACAGCCGGGACGCGGCCGCGGCACACCACGCGGCCGTCGATGCGCAGGCCCGGCGAACGCCAGACGCTGCGCGCCACGAGGGCCGCGGGGTCGCTGATGAGCCGCACCTCGGCGACGCCCGCGAGGCCGGGCGTCGCGAGCGCCTCCTCGAGCGCCGCGTGCAGCGCGGCGGTCTGTTCGTCGGCGAGGCCGAGTACTTCGATGACCATGGCGCCAGCGTAGCGCCGCCGCCGGCGCCCGCCCATGACCTGCGTCAAGGCAGGCGGGCGCGCCGAGCCCAGCCGTCACCGTCAGCAGCCGGCAGCAAGCTTGGCCGCGATGTCGGCGAACTGCGCCTGCACCCACTTCTCGACGCTGTTCTCCTCCACCACGCGGCTCAGCATGCCAGCCCTGTCCGCCCGCTCCTCGGGCGACATGGTGAGCGCCCGGAAGAGCGCCTCCGCCTGGCCCTCGATGTTGAAGGGATTGACGCCGATCGCGAACGCTCCGAGCTCCTCGTAGGCCCCGGCGTACTCGCTGAGCACCAGCACGCCGTCGTGACGGTTGAGGACGGGACCCTCCTTGGCCACCAGGTTCATGCCGTCGCTGATCGCGTTGACGAAGAGCACGTCGTACTGCGCGTACGCCGCCAGCGTGACCGGGAAGTCGTCCTGGATGCGCAGGTCGATCGGCATCCAGTCCACCGTGCCGTGGCGGGTGTTCACGTCGGCCACGATGCGCTCCACCCGCTCGCGGTACGTGACGTACTCCTCCACGTCCTGGCGGGAGGGCTGCAGCAGCGCGAGGAACGTGAGCCGCTCCTTGAACTCCGGGTGCAGTTCGAGGAACCGGTCCAGGGCGGCGAACCCGCGGATGATGTTCTTGCTGAGGTCCATCCGGTCGACGCGCAGCAGGAGGAACTCCCGCCGCCTGCTGCGCAGCGCGCGCTCGGCCGTGCGCGCCCGGCGGGAGTCGGCGGCGGCCCGCAGCGACGCCGGGTCGATGCTCACGGGATAGGCGCGCACCCACACCTCGCGACCGTCGCAGCGCACCGTGCAGCTCGCCTGGTCGACCTCGAGCTCGAGCAGGTACTCGCAGCAGCGCAGGAAGTTGCGCACGTAGTGGCGCGTGTGGAAGGCGACCACGTCGTTGCCCAGCAGGCCGCGGAACACGGACTCGCGGATGTGCTCCGGAAGCACGCGCCAGTAGTCGCTCTGCGGCCAGGGGATGTGGACGAACTGGTGGAGGAAGGTGCCGGGGCAGGCGGCCCGGACCTCGGGAGCCACCAGATAGAGCTGGTAATCGTGCAGCAGGACGAGCGCGTCGCTCCCGTCGCAGGCCTGGTCTCGCCGCCGGCGTCCGTCCCGGCCGCCGCGCACCTCGTCGATGACCGCCTTGGCGAACAGCCCGTTGACCGGCACATAGCCGTTGTGCCAGGCGTCCATCTCCTCGGCACGGATGTCCGGATGGCGGCCCAGATCCCAGAGGTAGTGCTGGATGAACCACAACATCGGGTTGCTCACGACGTTGTAGTACTTGTGGTAGGCGGCGCGGGACGGGGCGACGTAGCGGACGCGGTACACCTCGCCGTCGAGCGCCACCTCGACGGCGCGCTCCTCGGCGGCGAGGCGGCGCTCCGCGTCGCTCAGCGCCGCCGCCACCCACGCGCCGGGATGGTGACGCAGCACCTCGGTGAGCACGGTGACGAGCCCGCCGGGCCCGCGGGTGACGACCGGCTCACCCGACGGGTCGTCGTGGAACGACACAGGCCCGCGGTTGGCGGCCACCACGAGGCGGCGCTCTGTGAGATCGACAGCCTGCACGCCGCTCCCCCTCCGTGCGCTCGTCAGGACCGTATCCTACCGTCCTCGAGGTCGGCGAAAAGCCGCAGGTCGTCGCGCAGCAGCCGCGGCGTGAGGAAGTCGCGCCGCACCTTCTCCTTGCCGCGGAGCGCCATCTCGCGGTGCCCGACCGGGTCGTCCAGCACCTGCAGGCAGCGCTCCGCGCACTCGGCGGCCGAGTGCACCAGGTAGCCGCTCACGCCGTCCTCGATCTGCAGCGGGATGCCGCCCACGGCGCCGCCGATGACCGGACGCGCCTTCCACAACCCTTCGGTCACCGTGAGCCCGAAGCCCTCACGGGTGGACTTCTGCAGGATCACGTCGGCGTGGCTCTGGAACGCGTTGATCTCGACTGACCCCACGTTGTCCAGGTTGGAGAGGATGAAAACGTCCGGGTCGCCGCCCACGTACTCGATGACGCGCTCGAGATAGTCCCAGCCCTCGGGGTCGTCGCTGGCCATGGAGCCGACGAGCGCGAGCTGCACGTCCGGATGCCTGGCCTTCACCGTGCGGTAGACGTCGACGACGCCCAGCGGGTCTTTCCACGGGTCGAAGCGCGAGACCTGCAGCAGCAGCGGCCGAGTCACGTCGATGCCGAACTGGCGCACGATGTAGGTGGCGTCCTCGGCGGACAGCTGCATGTTCTTGGGCGCCAGCGGGTCGATGGTCGGGGCGATCTCGCGGACGGGGACCGAGAGACCCTCGGGCACGTAGTCGGCGAGGGTGTAGACGGCGGCGTCGTAGCGGTTGATCGACGGCAGCAGGTACTCGTAGAGGGCGCGGTCGGGGGTGGACGTGTCGATGTGGCAGCGCCAGATCCACCAGGTCGAGTGATCCTCGTCGAGGGCGACGAAGTTGCGCATCGCCAGCGGCTGGGGGTCGTGGATGACGATGAAGTCGTAGGGGTGCGTGAGCTCCGCCGCGTTGGCGCGGCAGACCTCTTCGTAGAGGGCCCTCGCCTCCGGAGGGAAGTCCACCTCGTGACCCTGCAGCCCGTTGTGGAAGCTCTTGGTGACGTTGAAGAACTCCGGAGGCGCCGTCAGGATCTGCCAGTGCGCCTCAAGGCCCACGTCGCTGACCAGCGGCACCAGGGTGTACAGGATCTCGGCGACGCCGCCGCCGAAGGCGGTGGCGTTGACGTGCAGGACCCTGCGGCCCTTGAGCCGCTCGCCCAGCTCGTCGATCTCCGCCATGAGGTCTTTCGGGACGATACTCCGATAGTCGGACAGCACCTTGCGGCCGACGTTCACTTCGTGCATATGGCCTCCGTGGATGGGTGCACGGTAGTACATCACAGCGTACCCGTTCGCTAAACTCGTACGTGATGAGAACGTCGTCCGCAGGTGCGCGCCCTCGATCGCGGGCCGTCGCGGTCCCGTGCGACGGACTGCGGCTCGCCGGCCGGCTCTTCCTGCCGGCCGGCGAGCCGCACGGCGCCCTGCTCGTGTGCCACGGCGCCGGCAGCCGCAAGGAGAACCACGCGATCATGGGCGAGCAGGCCGCCGCGGCCGGGCTGGCCGCGCTCACCTTCGACTTCCGCGGCCACGGCGAGAGCGAAGGCGTCATGGACCCCGACGGCTGGCGCGACGCCGTCGCCGCCGGAGACGTGCTGCTCGCCGAGTCCGGAGCACCCTGGCTCGCGGCGCGCGGGGCGAGCATGGGCGGCATGCTGCTGCTGCTCGCCGCCCATGCGAAGCCGGACTTCTTCAGCTCGCTCGTGCTCCTGTGCCCGGCGGACGGAGCGTCGCTGCTCGCCGGCCTCGACGAGCTGGAGAGCGGCGGCGAGGCCGACGCTCAGGGGCGCGAGTACACGGGCCGCTTCGACGCCCAGTCGTTGCGCCCGTTCCTGCGCGGGCTCGACCTGGTCGCCGCCGCCCGGGGCCTGCCGCGCGTGCTGCTCGCGCACGCGCGCGACGACGGATCGGTGCCGTTCGCGCACAGCGAGCGCCTCGCCGCCGTGCTGGCCCCGCCCTCGCGGTTCATCCGGCTGGACCGGGGCGGGCACCACGGGCCGGGGCGCTCGCCGCACGTGGCGCGGGCGACCATCGACTGGGTGCGGGCGCATGGAGGATGAAGCTGCACGCGGGGCCGCCTGCGGCGCCCGCGCCGCCCGCCATCCGGGCGTCGCTCAATCGAACGGCAGCAGGACGCGCGCCACGATCCCGCCGACCACCAGCGCGACCAGGAGCGTGCCGGCGCAGATGGCCGCGGTGCGCCGCCAGCCCACCTCGCGCCCGAGCACGGCGATCGTGGCGATGCAGGGGATGTAGAGCGCATTGACGATCGCGTAGGTCACGATCTGCGAGGTCGACATGAAGCTCGAGATGCTCACCACGGCACCGCCGGCCTCCACCGTCGCGAAGACGAGCAGCAACTGCAGGGCGAGTTCCTTGCGCAGCACGGCGAACACGAGCGTGAGGCCGGCGACCATGGGCAGCAGCAGCCACGCCTCGACGAGAGGCCCCAGCACCGTCCCCAGCTCCCAGATCCAGCCGGTCTCGTACAGCAGGCCGAGCGCCATGCTCCCCGCCACGATGATGGGGGCGGCGTCCCACACGAACTCGCGGAAGCGCCGCCACGTCTTGCGCGCCACCTGCCGCACGACCGGCCGGCGGAAGGGGAACATCTCCATCACGAGGATCCCCTTCTCGCCGGGCAGGAGGCGGTTCAGCCCCAGACCCGCCACGATGATGACCACGATGATGACGGCGAACGACAGCAGCGCGTACTGCCACCCCGCGACGCCGGCGACGGCGCCGACGATGACCGCCGTGCGGGCGCTGCAGGGCGTGAGCGTGGTGAGGACCGCCGCGATGGTCCGCTCGCGTCTGTTGTCCAGCGACCGTGTGGCGATGATGGCCGGCACGTTGCAGCCGCCCGCCGTGATGAGCGGGATGATCGCCCGCCCGTGCAGGCCGACGCGATGCATGAGCCGGTCGGTGAGGAACGCGGCCGCGTTCATGTAGCCCGTGTCCTCCACCAGCGCGAGGATGAAGTAGAAGGTGAGGATGTACGGGATGCCGACGGCGAGCGTCGCGAGGATCCCGCCGTCGACGCCCCACAGCACGACATCGCCGAGCGTCCCTTCGCCGAAGACGGCCGTCACGGCGCCCGTCACCACCGGCGAGATCCACGCCGTCCACGCCGCCGTGAGGACGCGCGCCAGCAGGTCGCCGACGACGAACAGGGTGGCGAACACGGCGGCGATGACGCCGAGGAGGATGGGGAGGCCCGTCCTCGGCGCCGTCGTGAGCCGCCACCAGCGGTCGGCCGCGGATGCGGCCGACTCGGCGGCGGCTGCGAGAGCACGCGCTTCGGCGTGACGCGCCTTGGAGATCTCGAGCGCGAGGCCTTCGTCGGCGTCCGTGAGGACGCCGGCGTCGACGAGACCGAGGGCGCGTCCGACCTCCTCGTCGCCCTCCAGCACAGCAAGGGCTGCCGCCCGAGGACTGAGGCCGCCGGGGATGTCCCACCCCCCGCCCGACCGTGCCGCGGTGTGCAGCGCCACCTGCTCCACGCGGGCCTCGACCGCAGGCGGGAGCGGCGTCCCCGCGGTCTCGCCGAGGCCGTCCCCGGCGGCAACCTTCAGGATGGCGTCCTCGAGCTCCCGGAGACCCTCACCGCGCGGCGCCACGGTGGCCACCACAGGGACGCCGAGCTCTCGCGACAGGACCTCGGCGTCCGGCATGCGGCCGCGCCGCCGCGCCTCGTCCGCCAGGTTGAGCGCCACGACGACCCGGTACCCGAGGTCGAGCAGCTGCAGCGGCAGGTACAGGCTGCGCGCTAGGTTGGTCGCGTCGGCCACGGCGACCACCACGTCGGGACGCCAGTCCAGCACGGCCCGCCGGGCCTCGTGCTGGTCCTCACCGAGGCCGTCCAGTGCGTAGCTGCCCGGCAGGTCGACGACCTCGATCCGCCGGTCGTCCCAGCGGGCACACACGGAGCACGCCTCCACGGTCACGCCCGCGCAATGGGCGGTCTCGTGCGACTCGCCGGTCAGCGCATTGAACAGCGAGGACTTGCCGACGTTGGGGTTGCCGGCGAGGCAGACGACCACCGGACTGCCGCACGCACCGGCGTCGACCAGTCCATGGCGCTGGGGGTGGTACGCGGTGGCCATCGCTTTCAGCCGCGGACCATGATCTTGTCGGTGACCTCCCGGCCAAGGGCATACTGAGAATCCCCGACACGCACGAGCAGCGGTCCGTTGAACGGCGCGACGCTCTCGACGGTGACGGACGTGTCCGGGACCAGCCCGAGGGAGGCGAGGTACCGCAGCAGGTCGCCCCTCTCCTCGGTGATGCAGCCGATGACCGCCGCCTGGCCCGGCCCGAGCTCCGAGAGCGCCCGCATGCTCTCCTCGGCGAGCGAGCCGTCCACCGCGGGGATGGCGTGTCCGTGCGGGCACGTGAGCGGGTTGCCGAGCTGCTCGGCCAGGCGCGACTCCACCTCGGGACTGAGCACGTGCTCCAGCTTGCACGCCTCCTCGTGGACGGCATCCCACGGCATGTCGAGGAAGTCGACCAGGAAGCGCTCGCTGAGCCTGTGCCGGCGCACGAGCGTCGCGCCCTCGGCCGTCCCCGTCTCGGTGAGGGTGATGCCGCGGCCCGGCGTCGCCTCCTCGACGAGGCCGGCCGCGCGCAGGCGGCCGATCATCTCGGAGACGGAGGGCGGAGCGACGCCGAGCTCGCCGGCCAGCCGCTTGACCGTGACCGGCTCCTCGCCTCTCTGCAGCTTGAAGATGGCCTCGAGGTATTCCTCGGCGTTCTGCGTGCGTGTCGTCATCGGCATGCTCCTTGAGGGAAGGCGAGAGCACGTCGACGTCTCGCTCCGTCGTTAGGATACCCTACTCAGCTCAGCTAGGGAATCCTGACTTTGGTCAAGAGGTCGCCCGTCCTGGTCTGCTTCGGGACGTCTTCCGGGAGCACGCGACGGCGCGGGACCGAGATGGAGCCGACGACAGGGGGATGGAGCGGATGACGGGAGAGCTGGAGCGGATGACGGGACTCGAACCCGCGATCTTCAGCTTGGGAAGCTGACGTGCTACCAGCTGCACCACATCCGCTTGAGACGCTTAGTTGACCACAGCGACGGCGAGGTCGCAAGCCTGCGGCGAGGGTCGGGCCGCAGGCGCAGGTCGCTCGCCGCTACGCCTGCGACTCCGCGAGCCGCAGGCAGGTGAGGAACCCGCGATAGAGGTCGGCGAACGTCTCGCCGCCGATCTCCAGGGTGCGTCCGTCGAGCCGGACGGCGCCGGGGCAGGTCTCGGCGAGGTCGCAGTAGATCGCCCGAGTGAACGTGAGGCGCAGCGGCCGGCCGTTCCAGACGAGCGGCGCCGGCCTGTGCTCGCCGGTCAGCGCCGCGCGCACGTCGCGGGCGATGCGCTCACGCGCCTCCGCCGGCGCGCACAAGGCGGCCGCCTCCCGGCGGATGCCGGTCTTGACCACGGTCGCCGTGATGCCCGGTACGAGCGCCCGTGCCTCGGCAGCGACCTTGTCGTCGCCGGAGACGTACACCGCGGGGACGCCCAGCTCGCCGGCCAGCAGGGCGGCGATGCCGAACTCGCCGACCTCGAGGTCGCCGACCCTGACCGAGAAGGTCAGGTAGTCCCACGTGTGCTCCAGCACCGCGCCCGCGGTGCCAGCCCTGGCGTGGTAGCCGACGAGGAGTGCGGCGTCGCAGTCCGGCGCCAGGCCCTCGAGCATGCTGCCCGGCGCCGGCGAGCCGCTCACAAGGGAGACGAAGCCGGGCAGGCCGGCCAGGTCGAGGTTGCGGCCGTCGTCGTGCGAGTCGCAGACGACGACCTCGGTGGCGCCGGCCGCGGCGCAGCCCTCCAGGACGGCGTCGAGGTCGGCGCGCATGTGGGCGCGGGCACGCTGCGCCGCCGCGCCCTCCCGTGCCGTGTCCGCCTCGGAGACCACGCCGCAGATGCCCTCGAGGTCGACGGCGACGAAGAGCTTCACGGGCGCTCCTCGCCGGGGCGGCTGCGCCGTGCGCCGGTCCAGCCGCCCTCCTCGCCGATGCGACGCGCGACGGCCGCCACGAGACGGGCGGTGGCCTCGAGGTCGTCCAGGCGCGCCACCTCGAAGGGGGAGTGCATGTAGCGCATGGGCAGGCCGACGGTGAGCGTGGCGGCCCCGGCGGCCATCAGCTCGTCGGCGTCCGTGCTGGTCTCGCCGGGGTAGGCCTTGACCTGACAGGGAAGCCCTTCGTCCGCCGCCACGCCGCGGGCGAGCGCGCAGAGGCGCTCGTTGCTTCCGGCGCCGCGCGAGATGACGGGGCCGGCGCCGAGCTTGACCTCGCCGGCCAGCTCCTTGGCGCTCGCCGCCGGGGTGTCGCTGCAGAAGTCGCCGTCGAGCACGACGACCACATCGGGGCGCAGCCGGCGCGCCAGCGCCCGGGCGCCCATGAAGGTGGTCTCCTCGTGCACCGTGGCGAGACCCATGAGCCTGACGGCCCCCGGGTGCTCGGCGTACAGCTCGAGCGCGCGGATCATGGCGTAGAGCCCGCCGCGGTCGTCGAGCGCCTGCGTCGCGACCACGCCGGGCGAGAGCTCGACGAACTCCGGCGCGAAGGTGACGGGGTCGCCGACGGCGACCCGTTCGAGCGCCGCCGCCCGTCCGTCGGCGCCGATGTCGAGGAACTGCTCGTGCAGTTCCGGCGCCGTGCGCCGCTCCTCCATCGGGATGATGTGGCTGGGCTTGCGGCCGCCGACAGCCGCCACCGGCCCCTTGCGCCCATGGACGACGAAGCGCCGCCCCGGCACGAGCAGCGGCGCCAGCCCTCCGATCCGCTCGACGGAGAGGAAGCCCTGCTCGTCCACATGAGTGACGATCAGGCCGATCTGATCGGCATGGGCCGCCACGACGACCAGCGCGCCGTCGGCCGGGCCCACCTCGAGCCACACGTTGCCGAGCGGGTCGCCCGCAGCCGTGCCGAACGGCGTGAGGCGCCGTCGGACGACCTCCTGGACCGGCGCCTCGAACCCGGTGGGACCAGGCGCCAGACAGAGATCCCTCAGCAACTCGATGTGCCCCTGCACCGTGGCCCCTTCCCTTCCGCACTCTGGTCCGGATGCGAGGACGGACCCCAACGGACGTAGTGTACGGCATGGGCGTGAGTTTGTGATGATGGGGAATACGTATGCTGTCATACGTATCCATGTTGCGTCTCCGGAGGCAGTGAGACGTGCACGATCCCACACACGACGGAGGGAGTCGTGATGGAGGCAAAGCCGCAGTGGCTGCGCAGTACCAAGGGCGCGCCGTTCACGGGCATCGGTTCTCTCGAGGCCGACATTCTGGCTGTCGTCTGGGAGAAAGAGCAGACCACCGTCCGTGCGGTCTACGAGACGCTCCGTGAACGAAGGACCATCGCGTACACCACCGTGATGACGGTGATGAACAACCTGGTGAAGAAGCACCTGCTCGAGCAGGACAAGACCTCGATCGCCTACGTCTACCGCCCGGCCATCCCCGGCCGCGAGGTGGCGCAGACGGTGCTCGAGAGCGTGGTGCACAAGCTGATCGACGACCGCACGGAGACGGCGGTGTCGATGCTGCTCGGCCTCGACAACGACCTCACGCCCGAGCAGCTGGACGAGCTCCGCAGCCTGGCGCGCGAACGCTTCGCCGCCTGACCTGACGCCGGCCGCCGCAGGCGGCCGGCGTCAGGTCACATGGCTTCCGGAGCTTCGACGCCGAGCAGCCCCAGCCCGGTCGCCAGCGTGGTGCGGACGGCCCTGCACACGCCGGCCCTGAACGCCGTGGTGTCGGCGTCGTCGCTGAGCACGCGGCAGTGCCGGTAGAACACGTGGAACTCGGCCGCGAGTTCTCCCAGATACCCGTGCAGGCGGTGCGGGGCCCGCTGGTCGGCCGCTGCCAGGAGCACCTCGGGAAAGCGCGCGAGGGCGCGGAGCAGCGCGCGCTCGTGCGGCCCTACGGGAACGGCCGGGACGGCTGCGCCCTCCGGCCCGGCCCCCTCGGGCAGGTTGCGGAGGATGCTGCAGATACGGGCGTGCGCGTACTGCACGTAGTAGACCGGGTTCTGGTTGTTCTGCTGCACCGCGAGGTCGATGTCCAGGTCCAGGGTGGTATCGTGCGACCGGCCCACGAGCAGGAACCGCGCCGCATCCACCCCGATCGCCTCGATGAGGTCGTCCACGGTGACGATGTCGCCGCGCCGCTTACTCATGCGCCGCGCCTCGCCGCTCTCCAGCAGGTTGACCAGCTGGCCGATGATGAGCTCCAGCCTGTCCGGGTCGTGCGGGGGCAGCGCCGTGAAGGCGGCCTTCATGCGCGGCACGTAGCCGTGATGGTCCGCGCCCCAGATGTCGATCATGTGCTCGAACCCGCGGTCCATCTTGTCGCGGTGATAGGCGATGTCGCTGAGGAAGTAGGTCGGGTCGCCCGTCTGGCGGATGAGGACGCGGTCCTTGTCGTCTCCGTACCGCGTCGTCGAGAGCCACACCGCACCCTCCTTCTCGTAGAGGAGGGATTCGCCGTCGAGGTCGGCGAGCGACTTGCCGACCTCTCCGCCGAAGCCGCGGTGACCACTCTCGTCCTCGCCCTCGTACAGCGTGCTCTCGGGCGTCCACACGTCGAACGGCACCCGCAGGCGCTCGAGCGTGGCCCGGAACTGCGCCAGGATCGCGTCTCGGCCCCACAGCTTGATCTCGGCCAGGACATCGACCGGCAGTGCGGTGACGTCGGGGGCGATGGCGACGAGCGCGTCCCTGTACCGGTCGCCCACCGCGGCGATGAGGTCGTCGGCCAGCTCCAGCAGGTAGGCCCCCTGGTAGCCTTCGTCCGGGACCTGCGTGTCCAGTCCGAGCCGCTGGCCGTAGCGGGCGGCGAGCGACTGGCCGAACCGGGTCATCTGGGTGCCGTAGTCGTTGACGTAGAACTCGCGCGTGACGTCGTGCCCGACGAAGGCGAGGATGCGGCAGAGCGCGTCGCCGTAGGAGGCGTACCGGGCGTGCCCCACGTGCAGCGGTCCGGTGGGGTTCACGCTGACGAACTCCACGTTCATCTTGAGGCGCCGCGCCGCCGGCAGCACGCCGCGGCCGTAGTCGGCGCCCTCGGCCAGCAGGCGGTCCAGCGCCCCCCGGTACCAGGCATCGTCGAGGAAGAGGTTGAGGAAGCCGGGGCCGGCGACCTCGAAGCGCTCGCACACGCCGGCCCCCGCGCCGGCCATCCACCGGGCACCCAGGGCCTCCGCCAGGTCGCGCGGCGCCCGGCCGGCGCGCCGGGCCGTCACCATGGCGGCGTTGGTCGTGACGTCGCCGTGCTCGGGCCGCGCCGGCAGGTCCAGCTCCACCGGCGGCGCATCGACATCCGCGCCGCCGGCCGCCAGTTCTTGGTCCAGAGCGGCCTGCAGCGAGGCCGCGAGTCCGTTCAGGTCATAGAGGTCGTCGCTCATCGTCCACCATCTCGAGTAGGCGCCGTCCGGTCGGCCGGCGTCCGCTGATTCTATCCGCCCTCGGGCGGCCGCGCGACGACCGTGCCCGCGGGCACTGGCGATGCGGCCGTCAGTGGTGGTAGGGCTCGCCGCGCAGGATCTTGCCGGCGCGGAAGAGCTGCTCGAGCAGCACGACGCGGGCGAGCTGGTGCGGCAGGGTGAACGCGGACAGCGAGAGGACGTCGCTCGCGCGAGCACGGACGTCCGCCGCCATGCCCAGCGAACCTCCGATGACGAAGCCGGCTCCACCGCGCTCGAACGCGAGCTGCAGGCGCTTCGCGAACGTCTCGCTGTCGAGCGCCTCGCCGTCCGCCGCAAGGGCGAAGACCACGGGCGCCTGCGGCCACGCGGCGAGCAGGCGCCTGCCCTCCTCGCGCAGGACCTCCGCTTCGGCGCGGCCGCGCAGCGAGACCTCCTTGATCTCCCGCACGCGCACGGTCATGAGAGGCCTGAGAAGGTCGAGGTAGTGCCGCGCGGCCGGCGAGAGGTCGCGGTGCAGCGAGCCGACCGCCAGGAGATCGACGCGCGCCGCCACCGGCGTCAGGCGCGCTGCGAGCCGGCGTAGAAGGCGACTCGGTTCGGGCCGGACGCCTTGGCCGCGTACATGGTCGTCGCCGCCTTGGCCACCAGCTCCTCAGCGCTCCGCCCGTCCGCGGGGAAGGTCGCCACGCCCGCCGTTGCGCTGAGGGCGATAGAGTGGCCGTCGGTCTCCACCGCGAGCTGCTCCATGGTCCTCAGCACGCGCGCCAAGGCGGCATCCGCCTGCTGGTCGGCCGTCTCGGGCAACACCAGCAGGAACTCGTCCGCCCCGTACCTGCACACCAGGTCGCAGCTGCGGAGCTGGGCCGTGAGAGCCGCCGCCCAGTGCCGCAGCACCTCGTCGCCGGCCTCCCTGCCCGCAGTCTCGTTGACCGCCGCGAAGCCGTCGAGGTCGAGCATCACGAAGGCGACGGTGCGCTCGTGACGCTCGGCGCGCGCCAGCTCGAACCTGGCACGCTCCCGCAGCTGGCGGAAGTTCAGCAGCCCGGTGAGCGCGTCGTGCGTCTCGTGCTCGCGACGCTCGTGCAGCAAGCGCAGGTTGTCGAGCGCGACGTCCGCCTGGTCGGCCAGCTGCGTGAGCAGGCGACGCTGCTCGTCCGGATGGAACCCGTTCTCCTGGTAGAGGTAGCCTGCCTGCTGCCCCGCGTAGCCCTCGAACTGGCACACCGTGTCCCCGAGCGCCCCGCACTGGGTCTCCTTGGTGAGCACCTCGGTGCCCGTGATCTGCTCCAGCACGCCGTCGATGAACCCGCGCTCCACGTCGCAGACGGGCGTGCCGGTCGCCCGCAGGTCCGCACAGCTCAGGCACCCGTGCAGCTTGACCAGCACGCGCTCGTCGTCCAGCTCGACCTCGAGGTCGCCGAGCTGCATCTGGCCGAACCAGTCCTTGAGGCCCTGGATCGAGGTGATGCCCAGCTGCGAGGTGGCCCGCTTGGCCGCGAGGTAGATGGCGGGCCCTGCGCTCTCCCCGAGGATCTCCGGCAGCACGGAGAACTGCAGCAGGCGCACGAGCGACGCCGGAGCGGTCAGGCTCTCGGGCGTGGATCCGAGCACGTCGGAGGCCTCCGGCCATACTCGCCGCTCCTCCGACGTGGTGATCGCGATCACCCCGCGCAGCGCGCGCGCGAACACGGTCGCGAGTGAGACTTCTTCCTGGGAACGCAACGCCATGCCTACTCCTCCAGGCACCCGGCCGCGGGCACGCCCGAGCGGCCGCTCTCCCTCCGTGTGGCAGCCCGCATGCCCGCTGGGCGCCTCCGTCTATACTATAGGCGACGTGGACGCCGGCCAGTCCGGGTCGGCGACGCCAAGCGTTGCCTGCACAGCCTACGCGGAGACCGTCACATGCACGTCGACCAGGCGCCCGAAGGACACGAGGAGCACGCCGCCGGGCTCACCAAGCAGGAGGCGCGTCGCCGGGCGCTGGCGGCGCGCGACGCGCTGGAGCCGGAGGACCGCGAACGGCTCGGCGAGGCCGTCCGGCGGCGAGCACTCGAGCTCCCGGAGCTCGCCGCCGCATCCATCGTCATGCTCTTCGCCTCGTTCCGCAGCGAGATCGACACGATGCCGCTGGCCGAGTGGGTCCTGCGCTCGGGCAGGTCACTCTGCCTGCCCAAGGTGCTCGGACCGCGCACGATGGCGGCGTTCCTCGTGCGCGACCTGCAGGCCGACCTGGAGCCCGGCAAGTGGGACATCCCGGAACCACGGGAGGGCCTCCCGGAGGTCCCTCCGGAGGACGTGGACCTCGTGTTCGTACCCGGGTCCGCCTTCGACGAGGAGGGCCGCCGCTGCGGCTACGGCGGCGGCTTCTACGACACCTTTCTGCCGCGCACGCGGCCGGGGACGCCCCGGGTGGCGTTCGCGTTCGAGGTGCAGCTGGTCCCGCGGATCATCGTCGAGCCACACGACCTGCCGGTCACGGCCATCGTGACCGAGCGCCGCGTGATCAGGCCCGGCTGAGCCGCCCGACGGGGGCGCCGTGGAGCCCGCGGGCCCCGCGGCGGCGCCTCAGCCGTTCTTCAGTGCGGTCTGGACCTCGTCGCGCACGCGCAGGAGCGCCGCGATCACCGTCTCGGAATCCTGATGGAAGCGCGCCGCCGGCATGGGCACGGAGATCGACGCGAGCCCGCCGTCGATGTCCCGGACGGCCACACCGACGCCGCAGATGCCCACGTGGTGCTCCTCGCGGTCGTAGGCGAGCCCCGTGCGGCGGACCTCGTCGAGCTCCGCGAAGAAGTCCTTGCGGCTCACGACGGTGTGCTTGCCCGGGGTCTCCAGGCGCTTGGGCAGCCGTCGCTTCACGTCGTCGGCGGACAGCTGCGCGAGCAGCGCCTTGCCGTTCGCGGTGCACCAGGCGGGGAACCGCGCGCCGACACGAGAGACCACCATGAGCGAGCGCTGGGGTGCCGGGTGCTGGGCGATGAAGAGCACGTGCGTCCCGTCGAGCACGCCCAGGTCGACGGTCTCGTTGAGCTCCCTCGAGAGGTTCTCGAGATACGGCCTCACCACCGTCGGCAGGTCGCGCTTGGCCATGGCCAGCCGGATGATGCCCGGGCCGAGGTGAAGACGGCCTGTGGCCGGGTCCGTGGAGATGAAGTCCTCGTGCTCGAGAGCGCCCCTGATGCGATGGACGGTCGTCCGCGGGAGGCCCGAGCGGGCGACGAGTTCGCTGAAAGTAAGGCCGCCCGAGGAGTCGGCGGCCAGCAGCCGTAGTATGGTGGCGGCACGGGCCAGCACCTGGACGCCGTTGCGGTCCTTCTCCTCTTCGCGCCCCATCTCGTTCACGATCACCTTCCTCTTGTGCCCCGATGCTGCCCTCGGGGCGCCCTCCTGGTCTTCACCCGGCTGCCTTCGCCCGAGACGTCCGCATGGCTGTCCGTCAGGTGTGGATGCGGGCAGCGTGCCGGGGGCCGTCTGCACGGCCCCCGGCACGCTGCCCCACCGGCTCGGCGTCAGACCGACGTCGCGACGGAGACGTCGGTCTCCTCCGCCGGCTCCGGCTCTTCGTCCGGCGGAGGCGCCTCGATCAGGAGCCGTCGACTCACCGGGAAGAGGCGGACGTTCCAACGCTTCTCGACGAACCCCCAGATCCCCTTGGGCGCCACGGTCGCCATGATCACGGCAACGATCCCAAGGAGAAGCATATACAACGTTCCGTACTGACTCAGACTCTGGAGAAGCGCGAAGTAGATGACGGCGCCGATGAGCGGACCCTCGATGGTGCCGAACCCGCCGATCACGACGATGAACAGCGCGTACGCCGTCCAGTTGATGCTGAACGCGGCCGCGGGCTGGATGCGGAGCAGGTTCAGGGCGACCACTGCCCCGATGACCCCGCAGACGAACGCCGCGACGGCCCAGACGAACAGCTTGGAGCGGAAGACGTTCACGCCCGAACTCTGCGCGGCGATGTCGTTGTCACGGATCGCCGTGAGCGCGAGACCCGTGCGCGATCGCAGCAGGAAGTAGACCAGCAGGATCGACCCGACGGCGACGAACAGGGCCAGCAGGTAGGTGCCGGTGATGCGCGTGTCGATCGGCAGCCGCGCCGCCGACAACACCGTCTTGCCGGAGCCGCCGCCCGTAGCCTGGATGTTGCTGACGACCAGGCGGACGATCTCCGCGATGACCCACGTGCCGATGCTGAAATAGCCGCCGCGCAGGCGGAAGATGAGCGGCGCGACCGGCAGGGCGACGGCCAGGGCGAGCAGGCCCGCGGCGAACACGGCGATGAACGGGTGGAGCCCCAGCACGTCGCCGATCAGCCAGAGGCCGTAGGCGCCGAGACCGATGTAGGCCTGCTGGCCGATGGAGACGAGGCCCGCGTACCCGGCCAGCAGGTTCCACATCTGGGCCAGCGCCAGCAGGGTGAAGAAGGTGACCATGGTGCGGGCGACGCTCACCTCGGCCCACCACGGGACGCTGGCCAGCGCGACCACGATCGCCACGCTGACGACGAGCACGAACCTGTGCACCCGCGTCGACCGCGCGACCCGGAAGGCCGGGACGGTCGAAGCGTCCTTGGCGATGTCGGGAACCGTACTCATGCCGTCACCGTCTTCGCGAGGAAGCCGCTCGGCCGGACGGCGAGGACCGTGAGGAACACGAGGTGCCCCACGACGAGCCCCCAGCCCGCGCCGAACGCCTGGGTACCGACCGTCTGCGCCACGCCGAGGATGATGCCTCCGGCGAGCGTGCCCCACATCGACCCCATGCCGCCCATGATGACCGCCTCGAACGCGTAGATGAGGCGGAACGAACCCTGCGTGGGGTCGAACGTGGTCCGCACGGCGAGCAGGATGCCGGCCACCGCCACGATCGCGAGGGCGATGGCCATCGCGAGCGAGTAGATGTGCCGATTGTTGATGCCCATGAGCTCAGCCGCCTCACGGTCGTCCGACGTCGCCCGGAAGGCGCGCCCCAGCCTGGCGCGCGCCAGGAACACCTCGAGCGCGGCGATGACCGCGATGGCGATGACGAACACGATGAGCGGGAACCAGCCGACGGAGAGCTGCTCGCTGACCTTGATGCTGATGTTCTCGATGCGGCCGGCGTCGAGCCCCTGCGAGTCGGCCGAGAACTTCATGATCAGCGCGTTCTGGATGATGATCGACAGCCCGAACGTGACCACGATGGGCCGGGTGTCGTCCGTGCCGAGCGTGAAGTTCAGGAGGCCGCGCTGCAGGGCGTAGCCGACCAGGAACATGATGGCGATAGTGAGCGCCGTCGCCCACCCCAGGGGCAACCCTAGCGACTGCACGATGAACAGCGCGACGAAGGCGGCGAGGATGCCGAGGTCCCCGTGCGCCAGGTTGACCATGCGCATGACGCCGAACACGAGCGCCAGGCCGGTCGCGAACAGGGCGTAGAGGCCGCCCAGGAGGATCCCTTGGATTACTACGTTGGCCCAGGTCATGGCGTCACATCCCGAAGTACGCTGCGGTGATGGCTTCAGAGGTCAGATCGCCGGGCTTGCCCTCCAGCGAGATCCGGCCCTCCAGGAAACAGGCCACCCGGTCGGCGACCGTGAGGACGTGGCCCACGTCCTGCTCCACCACGAGGATGGTGTGGCCGCTCCCGACGAGCTGCACCATGGCCTCGTAGATGCGCTTGATGACCACCGGCGCGAGACCCAGGGACACCTCGTCCAGGAGCAGCAGCTCGGGGTTGGACATCAGCGCGCGGCCGATCGCGAGGGCCTGCTGCTCGCCGCCGGACAGGCTCGAGGCCTGACGCTTCATGAGCGGCTTGAGCAGCGGGAACAGCTCCGCCACGGACTCGATGTTCCAGTCGCCCTTGCGGCCCCCATAGGCGCCGATGATGAGGTTCTCGTACACCGTGAGGCTGGGGAACACGCGGCGTCCCTCGGGGACCAGGGCGATGCCCAGGCCGACGCGCTTGTGCGCCGCCAGGGCATCGACCGGCTCGCCGCGGAACAGCACCTGGCCGGAGGCTGGGCGCTGCAGGCCGGCGATGGTGCGGAGCAGCGTGGACTTGCCGCCGCCGTTGGCGCCGATGAAGGCGAAGGTCATGCCCTCTTCGACCCTGAACGACACGTTGAAGAGCGCCTGGAAGTCGCCGTAGAAGACGTCGACGTCCTTGAGCTCGAGGACGACGGCACGCTCCGATGACCCGCCGCTCATATCGGCGTCCCCCCCATGTAGCAGGCCTGCACCTCGTCGCTGCACATGACGTCGTTGGGGTCGCCTTCGATGAGGTTGCGCCCGAAGCTGATGGCGACGATGCGCTGCACCACGGCGAGCAGGGCGTGCACGATGTGCTCGATCCAGACGATCGAGTAGCCCTCTGCGTGGAGGTCCTTGATGGTGCCGATCAGGACCTCCACTTCTCCCTCGGTGAGGCCGCCGGCGATCTCGTCCAGGAGCAGGACCTTGGGGTCGACGGCCAGCGCGCGGGCGAGTTCGAGCCGCTTGCGGTCGAGCAGCGGCAGGCTGCCCGCGCGCTGGTTGGCCTTGTGCGTGAGCCGCGTGAGCTCCAGCGTCTCGACGCAACGCTGGTAGCTCGCGCGCTCGGTCATCTTGCGCCCGTACGCGGCGCACACGAGCACGTTCTCGAACACGCTCATGTCCGAGAACGGCTTGGGGATCTGGAAGGTACGGCCGATCCCCGCGACGCAGCGATCCTGCCGCGGGAGGCCGGTGATGTCCCTTCCGCCGAACATGACCCGACCCGCGTCGGGCCGATACACGCCGGTGATCAGGTTGAACAACGTGGTCTTGCCGGCGCCGTTCGGCCCGACGATGCCGAGGGCTTCGCCATCGTTCAGCTGCATGCTCAGGTCGTCGATGACCTGCACGCCGCCGAACGACTTCATGAGCCCGGTCGTCTCGAGGACCACGGTCATGGGCCGTCACCCCGCATCACATCAACCTCCTGGAAGTGCAGGGCGCCCTGTCGGCATGTGGGTCGGATCCTGCACCGTCCGTCAGTACTTGATGGGCTCGACCGTGCCGTTCGTCGGGATCTCGACGTTGAACGGCTCCTCGGCCGCATGCTGTGTGTCGACCAGGAGCAGGTCGAAGGGGTACTCCTCGCCCTTCGTCCACATGCCGCCGACGAGCACCGTGCGGCAGACGTTGGGGACGGGGTTGAGCGGAGCGCCGGCCGACCACGTGATCTTGCCCTGGATGGTCTCCATGTCGGTGGCCTTGATGGCGTCCAGGATGACCTGCTTGTCGTCGACGTCCGTGGTGCGCTTGAGCGCGTCGACGACGACCTCGAACACGGCGTAGTGCAGCAGCGTCTGGTTCCACTCCTTGCCGCCGCTCTCGGACGTCCACGCGTCGGCGAGCTCCTGGCAGGTCTGCCCGGTGAGGGAGGACTTGAACGGATGCCACGGGGACCACCAGCACTCGGTGGTGAGGCCGTAGCCGATCTCGCCGATGGCCTCGAGCTGTGCCGGGAAGAGCAGCGCCTTGCCGACCGTGGCGGCGACGGGCTGGTAGCCCTGCTGGTACGACTGCTTCCAGAAGTTGACGAAGTCCGGCGGGATGAAGACGCCGCTCAGGATGTCGCAGTCGGCCGCCTTGAACTTGCTGATCTGCGGGGTGTAGTCCTCGGTGCCGGGCTGGAAGCGGCCGCCATCGACGACGGTGTAGCCGGCCTCCTTGAGCATCGGCGGCTGACCCGTCTTGGGGTCGGCCCAGCCGAGGCCGTCGGCGTCGTTGGGCCACATGGCGCCGATCTTCTTGTTGGTGTCGAGCTGGTCCCACATGCCGGTGAACACGGCCGTGACGTCCTCGAGGCCCCAGAACGCGTGGTAGGTCCACGTGAAGCCGACCGCCGGATCGCCGCCGCGCCCGAAGAAGTACGGCTGCCACGGACAGTCGTTGGAGACGCAGGGCACCTGGAGCGCCTCGGCCTGGTCGGCCACGGGGCTCACGGTGTCCGGCGTGGAGGCGACCATCATGACGTCGATGCCGTCGTTGGTGACGAGGTCGCCGGCGACCGTCGCGGCCCGGTTCGAGTCGGACTGGGAGTCCTTGATGATGATCTCGATGGGGTGGACCTGGCCGTCGCCGCACTCGACGCCGTCCTTGACGGCCTCGCCCCATTTCGTGACCAGCCACTGGTCGGTCTCGCCGAACGCAGCGAGCGGGCCGGTGAGCGGCGCCACGAAGCCGACCTTGATGGGCCGGCCCTGACCCTCGCCGCCGCCGGCGTCGCCGCCGTCGTCGTCGCCGCAGGCGGCCAGCACTCCGCCGAGCCCGCCGGTGGCGCCCAGGGCGAGGCCCGTGATACCCGCCGTCTTGAGGAAGTCGCGGCGCGTGAGCGGCGTCTTCGCGACCGATTCCGTGCCTGTGCCCGTCTTGTCCTCGGAACTCATACCGCCTCCTTACGTGGTCCCGGCGCCCCGCCGCCCCGATGGGCGGACCAGGCGGTCGGGACCCCCCCGATGGCCTTCCTTTCCGAATCCACGCGAACGACCGTTCGTGTCCCTGCTCCCCGGCCGAAGGAATCCGTCAATGGGATCCGTGTACGGTGTGTCCACCTCCATCGCCATTCCACCATACGGACGTTCCCTCCCACGATACGGGCATCATATAGCCGGTCGTGAGCGTGTCAAGGCAAGCTTGCGCCGTTTGTCACAGGCCGGTCCGGTCCTCAGTCGACCGGCCCCGCCGCCCTACGTCCTGGTGACGAGCTCCGGGTTGAGCTTGAGCCGGTCGACCACCTCCGGCACGGTGGCAGGCTTGAGCTGCATGGAGCGGGCGATGCCGACGAGACGCTCGACGAGCTGCAGGTTGGACTCCGCCGGGACGCCCTTGGCGAGCGTGAGAGTGTCCTCCATACCCGTACGTGCGTTCCCCCCCATCGCCAGGCCGATGGTGGTCATCGGCAGGTTGGCCTTGGCCACGGCGATGACCTGCCAGCTCGTGCCCTCCGGGAGCTCCTTGACGAGCCACGACAGGATCTGCGGATCGCCTCGCATGCCGCCGCGCACACCCATCACGAACGACACCTGCAGCGGTTCCACGAGCAGCCCCTTGTGGAGCAGGTACAGCATCATGTCGAGGTGGCCCGTGTCGTAGATCTCGATCTCCGGCTTCACCCCGAGCTCGATCATGCGGGCCGCCAGCTCCATCATCTGCTTGGGCGGGTTCCTGAACTCGGCGGTGCCGAACGTCATGGTGCAGGGGTTCAGCGTGGCCATGGCGGGCCTCGCCTCGACGAGCGCCATGCGCTCCTCGTAGGTGAACTGGAGCCCGCCGGTGGACAGCTGCGTGATGCCGGGACACGCCTCGCGGACGGCCTCGACGGTGCGCCTGGCGACGTCGAGGTCGGCCGTCATGGCGCCCTGGTCGTCGCGCAGGTGGATGTGGATGACGGAGGCACCGGCCTCGTAGCACGCCTTGGCGTCGGCGGCGATCTCCGCCACGGTGCCTGGCATACCGGCGTTGTCCGCCTTGGTCGCCACCGGCCCCGTGAGCGCCGCGGTGATGATCGGGTTGGGCATGAGAGACCCTCCTCGGAGGTCGTGTGGTCAGCCGGCCGTGCGCCGCGCGCGGGGCCGGACGAAGCCGGCCGGCGGGCGCCTGCGGCGCGCCGTGGCCGGTGGGACGGCGCGGGAGGTGGCACGGGGACGCGCGGCGGCGGTGCCGCCGCGCGTCCCCGTGCCGTCCGCCCGACCCGCGTCCGTCGTCCCCATGGGGGGCCCGGGAGAAGCTCCCGGGGGTCCCGCTCAGAACTCGCGGGGCTCCGGGTACGGGATGGCGACGAGCATCGTCGCCGGGAAGTTCGTGTGGTTGAGGATCGAGCGGGCCTCGTTCGGCTCCAGGTAGATGGAGTCGTACTTCTTGAGGACCACCTCGCCCTCTTCCGTCTTGATCGTCACTTCGCCGTCGAGCACGAAGTACACCTTCTCCACCGGCGTGGCGCCGTACTCGCATCCGCCCCGGGGCAGGAAGTGCGAGATGCTGAGCGAGAAGTTGCGGGTCTTGCTGACCTCGAAGCCCTGCAGGCGCAGGCCGTACACGTCGAAGTGCCCCGGCGCCTCGTAGGACGGTGCCTCGTCGTACCTCGTGACCTCCATGCTCACTCCTCTCGAGCCGTGGTGCCCGGCTTGTTGGATGGAAACGGACTCAGGCGGATCAGTAGCCCGCGCCGGGGCCGTAGCCGGTGCCGGCGTAGGTGTAGGTGCGATCCGGCACGTCGTTCAGGTCGTCCTCGTCGATCTCGGCGACGCAGCGGACCATGGAGCCGTCGCCCATGTACCAGCGGATCGGGAAGCAGTAGAAGCGGAACCGCTTGCCGGTGACTTTGTCGAGGTCGCCGCCGAGGTTCTCGACGCCCACGATGCCGTGGCCCAGCATCTGCTTGTGGCAGGGCTCCCAGGTCCCCTCGCAGCCGATCGCCTCGAGGTCGCCGAACTTGGCGTCGTAGGCCTCCTGGCCGTGCACCTGGATGTAGACGGCCTTCTCGAACTCCGCGTAGGCCTCGATGCCGTACTTCTCGATGTACTCCTCGGTGATCGGCCGGCCGGAGGCGCCGGGGAGGTTCATCTGCGGCGGACCGTTCTTGCCCATCGCGGTGTGGAGCGGATGGTCGAGGGCCTGCATGTCCATGGCCACGCACTTGACCTGCTTGTCGACGAACCACCTGCCGGCCTCGACGCCCGTGCCGCAGGAGTACTGGTAGTAGTCCATGGAGTCGTCGAACTTGCGGTGCATGCCGGTGTTGAGGCACAAGACCATGCCCTTCAGCTCCTCGGGCTTGATGCCGGCCCGCTCACAGGCGTCCTCGAGGTGCTTGGGCAGGATCAGGCCCCACTTCTCGATCTGGATGTCCAGGCAGACGGCGTCGCCGGTGTAGGCGTCGACCGGCATCTCGTGGGTGTAGCGGGCACGCTTGCCGTTGAACTCGCGCTCCATCACGTGACGGGGAGCGTCGGCGTGTGTACCAGTGTGCTGGACGCAGTCGATGCGCTGGGTGAGGACCCCACCCTTCGCCAGGGTGTGCATCGAGTCGATGACCGGCTTCACGAAGTACGGCCACCTGGGGATCTCCGCGCTGAACGGATGCGTGAGGTCAACGAATACCTTCTTGCCCATGTTGCCCTTCTTCTCCTCGGTCTCGTTACGGTCGGACACTCGTACTGTCCGCATGCCGGACACTCAGTGCCGTATCGCGGATACGGTACCGGTCTTCCCGAGGCGGGTCAATACGCCCGGCGTTGCGGCGTGGGCGCGTCAGCCCGCGTTGATGACGCGCTGGATGTCGTCGCGCGCGCGGAGGAGCGCGACGCAGATGCGCTCCTCCTGGCCCTCGAGCCGGGCGGCCGGCATGGCCACGGTGATCGCGGCCAGGGCGCCGCCCGCATCCAGCAGCGCCGTGCCGACGGCCGAGACGCCCAGCGTGTGCTCCTCGCGGTCGAAGGCCACGCCGGTCGCCCGCACCTCGTCGATCTCGGCGAACAGGGCGCGGCGGTCGACGATGGTGTGGCTGGTGAGCGGCTCGATCCGCTCCGGCACGAGCCGCTCCGCCTCCTCGGGCTCCAGTTCGGCGAGGAGCGCCTTGCCGCACGCGGTGCAGTAGAGCGGGAACCGGTCGCCGACCTCCGCCACCACGCGCAAGGCGCGCTGCGGCACGTACTGGTCGGTGAAGAGCGCCTCCTCGCCCTCGAGCACGACGAGCTCGACGGTCTCGTGCAGCTCGTGGGAGAGCTTCTTCAGGTACGGCCCCGCCTCATGGCGCAGCTCGCGGCGTACCGCCGCGGCGATACTGATGAGACCGGCGCCGATGTGCAGCTTGCCCGACGGGGCAAGCCGCATGAGGCCCTCCTGGCAGAGCGAGCCGACGATGCGGTAGCACGTCGAGCGCGGCAGGCCGACGCGGTCGGCGAGCGCGATGGGCGTGAGGCCCTCCGGCGCGGTCGACAGCTCGCGCAGCAACAGCGCCGCGCGCGAGAGGACCTGCACGCCGTCGCGGCGCTCAGCGGCCATGACCCTTCACCGTCCCGACACCCACTGCCGCCGTCAGAACCCACGCTCCGCCTCGCCCAGCACGTGCACCAGATAGGCGACGAGCCGCTTGCGGGAGGCCTCGGCGGCCTCCGGCGACCAGTCGAAGAACCCCTTGCCGCTCTTGAACCCGAGGTCGCCGCGCTCGACCTTCTCCCTGAGCAGCGGCGACGGCTCACCCGACGCCTCGAGGTGCGGCAGGATGTAGTCGTGGATGGCCAGCGTGAGGTCCAGGCCCACCATGTCGGCGTTCTCCAGGGGCGCCAGGATCGGCAGTCGCAGCCCCGGCCCGAAGCGGATGCTCTCGTCCACGGTCGCCGCGTCCGCGATGCCGTGCTCGACGATGGAGACGGCCTCACGCCAGAGCGCGTGCTGCAGGCGGTTGGCCACGAACCCGGGCACGTCCTTCTTGCAGTCGATGGGCCGCTTGCCGACGCGGCGCAGGAGCTCCATGGTGCGGTCCACCACGGCCGGATCGACGTGCACGGTGCGCACGACCTCGACCAGCGGGATGAGATAGGGCGGGTTCCAGAAGTGCGTGCCGATCACGCGCTCCTTGCGCGCCGCCCTCTCGCCGATCTCGGTGATGCTCATGACCGAGGTGTTGGTGCACAGGATGGTCTCGGGAGGACAGGCGGCGTCGAGCCGCTCGAACACGTCCTGCTTGAGGGCGAGGTCCTCGAACACGCACTCCACGACCACGTCGGCGCCCTCGCAGGCGTCGGCGAGGTCGGTGGTGGTGCGGACCCGGCCGACGGCGTCCTGGACGCCGTCGGCCGGGAACAGACCGTGTTCCGCGAGGAAGGTGAGATTGGCCGCGAGCGCGCCGGGAGCGCGCTCCAGGGCCTCGGGGTAGACGTCCTGGAGCGCCACCTCGTGGCCGGCGCCGGCGAAGATCTGGGCGATGCCCACGCCCATCATCCCGCTGCCGATGACGGCGATGCGCTCGGTGTGCCCGCGGGGCGTCGCCGCCTCGTCGCTGCGCCCGGGAGCGCTGGTGTGGTCGCTGCTCACGGCCGGCCTCCCTCGATCTTGCCGGATCAGCCGGCCGTGCTGCCGCCGTCGACGGCCATGATCTCGCCGGTGACGAAGTCCGAGGCGGCGGAGGCGAGGAAGACGACGGCGCCGATGAAGTCCTGCGGATCGGCGACGCGGCCCCACGGGATCCGCGAGAGGAAGATCTTCTTGAGCTCCGGATCCTCGATCACCTGCTGCGTGAGCGGCGTCCAGAAGATGCACGGCGCGATGCTGTTCACGTTGATGTGGTACTTGGCCCACTCGGTGGAGAGCTGCTTGGTGAGCAGATGCACGGCGCCCTTGGCGGTGCCGTAGGCGGAGTATCCGCCCGGATGCCCGAGCTCGCCGCGCACGGAGCCGACGGTGATGATCTTGCCGCCGCCCTGCTTGATCATCTGGCGACCCGCAGACTGACAGCAGAGGTAGGTGCCCTTGACGAGCGAGTCCATGACCTTCTGCCAGGCGTCGATCGGGAACTCCTCGGCGGGATGCCGGTCGGCCTCGCCGGCGGCCGTGACCAGGATGTCGACGCCGCCGAACTCGGTGACCGTCTCCTGCACCATGGCCTCGACGCTGTCCGGGTCGATCACGTCGCACGACACGGCCTTGACCTTCGCGCCGGTGGCCCCGGCGATGTCGGCCGCCGCCGCCTCGATCTTCTCCGCGCGGCGGCTCGTCACGACGACGTTGGCGCCGTAGGCCGCGAGGCCCTTGGCCGCGTCGTGGCCGAATGCGCCGGAGCCGCCGGTGACGATCGCGGTCTTGCCCGTAAGGTCGAACAGGTTGCGGATCTTCTCGACGCTCCAGATCTCACGCTCGGCCATCGCACTCTCCTCTCAGGACACCCTGCAGGTCGCCAGTGCGAGGGCGGGCGCACCACGCACTGCGCGCCCTGCCGACCTCACTGCCGGCTCCGGGCCGGACCTCCTCGCACCGCTTCACACCGCGTCGCTTGACCACGATGCGGAACTGCTATTCCGTCATGCGAACACTAGTGCAGGGTCCGCGGACAGGTCAAGCATGTGGAGGGACGGAGGCCGCGAGCCGGCGAAGGACCGCGCGAGGGGACGGCGGTCAGACGCGGGCGGTGAGGCCGCCGTCCACATAGAGGATCTGACCGGTCACGAAGCGGGCGGCCGGTGAGGCGAAGAAGAGCACCGGCCCCACGACGTCCTCCGCCTCGGCCCACCGGCCCATGGGGATGCTGGCGCGCAGACTCGCGGCGAACCGCTCGTCGGCGAGCACCGTCCTGGTGAGGTCGGTCTCGACGAACGTCGGTGCGACGGCGTTGACGCGGATGCCCAGCTCCGCCCACTGCGCCGCGAGCGAGCGCGTCAGGGCGTCGACGGCGCCCTTGCTGGCCGAGTACTCCGTCTGGCCGAAGGTCGCTCCGAAGCGGCCGCGCACGGACGACAGGTTGACGATGGCGCCGCCGCCCGAGCGGCCCATGTGGGCTCCGGCCGCCTGACAGCAGAGGAAGACACCGGTCGCGTTGACCTCCAGGATGCGGCGCCAGTCTGCCGGGGCCAGGTCCTCGGCCCGCGTGCGCACGGTGGCGCCGTGCGCGTTGACGAGGACGTCCAGGCCGCCCAGGTCGCGGGCGACGGCCTCGACCATGCTCCCGACGGCCTCTTCGTCCGTCACGTCCACGACGATGCCGGCCGTCGCGACCCGATGACGCGCCGCCAGCTCCGCGGCGAGGCCGGCGGCGCGTTCGCCGTCCCTGTCCGCCACGGCCACGCTGGCGCCGTGCGCCGCGAAGCCGGCAGCGATGGCTCCGCCCAGGCCGCCGGCGCCTGCCACCAGGACCACGCGGCCCGAGAAGTCGTACTCGTCCACGCCACCCTCCTCAGGCGCCGCGCAGGCGTGCCTCGATCGTGTCGCGCAGCTCCAGCAGCCGCGCCGCCACCTTCTCCTCGCTCTCCGCGAAGCGCGAGGCGGGCATGGGCACGGCGACTGACGCCGCCCGTCCGTCCACGTCGCGGATGGCGACGGCGACGGCGCACACGCCGTGCCGAAGCTCCTCGCGCTCGAACGCGAGACCGCTGGCCTCCACCTCGTCGAGCTCGCGCAGCAGGCCCTCCCTCGTCCGGGGCCGGCCGTCCAGCGTCGGCTCCATCCGCCGCGGCAGACGGCGCAGGATTTCCTCGCGGGGCAGCTGCGCGAGCAGCGCCTTGCCGCTCGCCAGCGTGTACGCAGGCAGCTTCACGCCGACGCGGGCGATGGCCATGAGCGCCCGCTCCGGCGCAGTGTGCTGGGCCACGAACAGCACGTCGCCGCCGTCGAGCACGCCCAGGTCGACCGTCTCGTTCAGCTCCACCGACAGGCGCTCCATCGCCGGCTGCAGCACGGCGATCAGGTCCCGTCGCCCGACCACCGCGAGGCGCAGCAGGCTCGGTCCCAGCTCCCGGCGCCCGGTCCGGGGGTCCGTGTGCACGTACCCGACTTGCTCGAGCGCCGTGCAGATGCGATGCACGGTGGTCTTGGGCAGCCCGGTCCGTTGCGCGAGCCGCGCCAGACTGTGGCCCCCGTCCGGCTCGGCGAGCGCGCCGAGGATGGCGGCCGCCCGCGTGATCACCTGCATCCCGCCGTCGGGACCTTCCTGTTCAGACCTCGGCCTGGGCATCGGCTCCCCTCCCGTCAGTTGCCGTCGCCGTCCCATGCCTCGATCTCCACGAGGCACGAGTTGGCCGCGAGGGCGTGAGACCTGCGGATCATCATCCGGCTGGGCGTGAGCACGTTCATGCATCCGCCGCGGTCGGCCGAATGACCCGGCTCGCCCACCGGCTCGTACCGGGCAGACGACTCGTACGAATGCACTGTACCTGCCGGGACGCGTTCCGTCAGCCGGACCGCGCAGATGACCGCACCGCGATCGTTGAAGACGCGGACCAGCTGGCGGTCCCTGAGGCCGCGGACGGCCGCGTCCCGCGGGTTCATGCGGACCGGCCAGTAGTAGCAGCCGTCCACGAGGACGCGGTGGTCGTCGATGTCGTTGGTCACCGCGTCCTTGCCGTCGCTCTGCGTGTGGAAGCTGTGACGCGGATGCGGCGTGATGAGCTGCAACGGGTACTTCGCGTAGAGCTCCTCGGCGTGCGGCCCTTCCCACGCCGGCACGTAGCGCATGACCGGCGGCCGCTCCGGGTCGTCCGGATCGAAGCGCCGGAGGCTCGACGACTCGAACTCCAGCTTGCCCGACTGCGTCTGGAGGCCGTAGCCGAACTCACCGGTGTAGTCGGCCGGCAGCGGCGTGAGCTCCGGAGTGTCCTTCGCGCGGCCCTCGGCGAACCACCGGTACGACACCGGGTCGCGCCGGTCCGCGGGCGCCGGCGGGATCACGTAGTAGCCCTTCTTCAGGAACTCCTTCCAGGAGATCCGTGAGGGCAGGTCGGTGGCGTCGAAGAGGCGCTTGCACCAGTCGAGCTCGGTCACGCCCTCGGAGTACATGGAGCCCAAGCCGAGCCGGGTGGCGAGCTCCAGGAAGATCTGATGGTCGGACTTGGACTCGCCCAGCGGCTCGATGCACTTGTGCTGCATCACGGCGACCCTGTGGTTGCACTGGGTGAAGGCGTGCTGGATGTAGCCGCCGCAGTTGGCGAACTCGCTGATGTCCCAACGCTCGAAGTTGGTGCATGCCGGCAGGATGACGTCGGCGAACTTCGTCTCGCCCTCCATCCAGATGGCCTGGTTGACCACGAACTCGAGCTTGTCCGACCGGTACATGCGCGCGAACCGGTCGGTCTCGGTCATGGTGCCGAAGTGCGATCCGCCGTACTTGTAGTACATCTTGATCTCGCTGTGGCCGGGCGCGGGATACTCGAAGCGCTGGAACTGACCCTCGATGGACTTGGAGTCCGTGGGGTAGCACTCGACGTGTCCGTCCAGCACCGCCTCGGGGATCTTGAGGCGCGGCACCACCTGGTTCACGGTGTTGACGGTGGGCAGCTGCGGCATCCGCTGGTACATGTTGATGCTGAGCGCCGTGCCGTAGAGGTCGCCCGAGTAGCCGCCCTCCGCGTAGCCCGGGAAGAAGAAGTGCGTGTCGAGTGGCGTGCCCTGCTGCAGGCAGCCCATGTTGATCCCGGGCTTGCCCAGGCCCTGCATGGCCATGAGATAGACCATGCCGCGCGCCCAGTCCGTGCCGGTCGCCGTGCGGCAGGCGCCACCGAAGCCGACGAGGCCGCCGGCGGCCAGGTACGTCTTGCGGCTGCCCCAGGCGCGCGCGAGCGCCCGCACGTCGCGCGCCGGCACGCCGGTCTCCGCCTCCTGCCACTCGGGCGTCTTGGGGACCCCGTCCTCCTCGCCGAGGACGTAGGCCCGCCACTTCTCGAAGCCCACCGTGCGCTCGGCGACGTAGTCCTCGTCGTAGAGACCCTCGGTGATCCACACGTACGCGATGGCCGGCACCATGGCGCTGTCGGTGCCCGGGCGCGGCGCGATCCACTTGCCGCCCAGCATCTGGGCAGTGTGGTTGTGGAACGGGTCGATGTGCACGCAGGGGATGCCGAGATCCTTGAGCCACTGCCGTCGGACGGTGCCGTCGTGAGCGCCGTAGACGCCGCTCGTCGCCTCCGGGTCCGACGACCAGAACACGACCATCTCGGCGTGCTGCAGCAGATCCTCCACGGTGCCGTAGGTCTCGCCGCCACCGTTGCGCGCGGTCTGTCCCCAGTGGTGCGCCGCGCCCCAGTACCAGCCCTCCCAGCTGTCCGGATTGTGCATGACGGGCGACCAGCCGAGCATGTTGAAGAAGCGGATGCGGGCGCTGAGCCAGTACCCCAGCACGCCCCAGGTGTGGTGGGAGCCGCTGCCGTTCATGATTGCGCCCGGCCCGTGCTCCTCCTTGACGCGCTTGATCTCGCGCACGACGAGGTCGAGCGCCTCGTCCCAGCTGATGCGCTCGTAGCCGGACACGCCGCGGTTCTGCGGGTTGCGCTCGCCGTCGGGGTCGAAGTCCACCCTCTTCATCGGGTAGAGCAGGCGGTCCGGCGAGTAGATGAGGCTCTTCCAGGCGAGCGTATGGGACGTGACCGTGGTCTTGCGCGGCGGCGAGAACTTCTTGCCGCGCGCCTCGACGACCCACGCCTCGGCGTCGTCGTCGTCGAACTCGATCGGCGTGATGCGCAGGATCTTCCCCTCGCGGACGTAGACGAAGACGGGGCCCCCGTTCGTGTTGCTGGTGAAGCGGCGCACGCCGCCGCCCACGTCGACACCGGCCTCGTACCCCACGGTCATCATCATCTGCAGGGTCTCGGAGAACCACACCGCCAGCTCGTCGGGGCCCTCGACCCGCATCTGGAAGTTCTTCAGCGCGTTGATGAACTCCAGGTAGTCGCGGCCAGGTCGCATGATGCGGGCGGCGACCTCGGCGGAATCGAAGGTCATGGTGAGGTCGGGCGCCGGGTGCAGCCCGGCACGCGAACGCACCTTGCCGTCCTTGATGATGTAGGCGCGGCCTTTGGTGCGGCCGGCGAGTCGGATCTGTGCCACAAGGTCGCGCTCGCGGAGGCGCTCCGCGAACGCCGGATGGCGGAGCGCCGTGGTGCGCAGCAGCACCTCGAGGGCAGCAAGCGTGGCCGTGAACTGCGTCTCGCCGGCGGCCTTCTTCGCCTGCGTCGCCGCCTTCCTGGCCCGCCCGGCCGCGTCCTTCGCCCGTCCTGCCGCGCGGGCCGCCGCCCGCCGCTCCCTGCCAGCCATCGTCTCCCTCCCGCCCCGTCATCCGCAACGCCGCCGTCGTGCTCTTCGTTCCGGATTACGGACTTAAGATTCCATTCACCGGTACGGTACGCAATCCTGAGCACAAGGTCAACCGCCCGCCGGCAGACCCTGGGTCAGGCGCCACCACGACGCTCGGCCCCCGCCCGGGAACGTGCGTCGCGTAGACAGTCACGCGATCGACGGAATGCGGGACGCGGCAGCCGGAAGATGACTTAGGGGCGCCGTCCCTCTGTAGCGGGACGGCGCCCCTCACTGGCCTCGCGGCGCGGGTCGCCGCGGGCTGCTGCGGCGAGGAGACCGGCGGGGGGTCGGCCTCCGGGGGGACCGCAGCGGCTGGGGCCCGCCGCCGGGCGCTGCGCGTCCGGCGGCGGGCAGTCCTGTTCAGGCCTTCTCGAGCACCACGGTGCCGGCGTTGACGCTCTCGTCGACGCGCACCGTCATCTCGACCGGCTTGTAGCCGTCCGCCTCGACCCTGACCACGTACTCGTGCCCAGGCGCGACGTGGTCGACCTTGACCTCGCCGAAGACGTCCGTGATGCCCTGGAGCGTGGCGGCTCCGTCGCGCGACACCGAGACGGTGGCGCCCTCGGCGCACTCGTCGGTGTCGCCGAACACGACGCTGCACCCGACGAACGCCTTGTCCCAGCGGTGCAGGTTCCTGTACCAGACCCTCGGCTTCGTCCCGAGCGAGTCACGGTAGCGCTGCAGGCCCTCCTCCTCGACCTGACGCTCGAAGTCGTCCTCCTCGGCCATCACGAACCGGATGGCCTCGGTCGGGCAGACCTGGCTGCAGCGCGTCTCCGTCCAGCCGTCGTCCAGCAGGTGGGCGCACCCGGTGCACTTCTGGGCGAGCTCCTTCTCCTCGTTCCAGTAGATGACCGAGTACGGACAGCTCGCCACGATCTCCTTGCGGCCTTTGGCCTTGATCGGGTCGATGATGACGAGGCCGTCCGGGCGCTTGTAGACGGCGCCGTCGTCGGTGAGGCACGGCGCCGCGTCGCAATGCATGCACGGAGTGGGCAGGTACGCCGTCTCCACGAGCGGGTACTGGCCGCGCTCCTTGCGCTTGATGTTCATCCAGCGGTGGCCGTGCCACGGCTGTGCCGCCGAGTACGGCGGGAAGTCGTTGTCGACGAACTCGTCCTTGTCCGCCAGGAAGCAGTCGTTGCAGTCGTGGCAGCGGGCGACGTCGATGATCAGGTGCCAACTCTTCATGAGGCCTCCCCCTCCCACTTCTCGACTTCGATGAGGCAGGAGTTGTTGGACATGGCGATGGACGTGGGCGTGATGAACCGCTTGTTCGTGAGGATGTTGACACACCCCGCCACGTCGGTCGATTCGCCCGGCTCGCCCTGCGGCAGGTAGTCGGCGCAGCTCTCGTAGCTGTGCACCGTGCCGGGTGCGACACGCTCGGTGATCTGCGCGCTCAGGATGACGGAGCCGCGGTCGTTGTAGGCGCGGATGAGGTCGCCTTCGGCGATGCCCCGCGCCTCCGCGTCCTTCGAGTTGAGGCGCATCACCCAGTAGCGATGGCCGTCGTCGTGCAGGATGCGGTGCTCGTCGACCTCGTTCAGCCAGGTGCCCTTGGAGTCGCCCATGGTGTGGAAGCTGAAGCGGGGGTGCGGGCTGACCATCTGGAGCGGGTACTTGTCGTACAGCTCGGTCGTGTGGTGGCCCTCCCAGCTCGGGATGAACTGCGGACCCATGGCCGGCCGCTCGGGGTCGACCACGTCCATCTCCAGGTGCTTGAGCGTCGTGCTGACGAACTCGATCTTGCCGGAGGGCGTCTGCAGGCCCTCGAAGCCCACCGTGTCGCCGGGGCGAGGGCCCCAGTCGGGGGTGTCGCGCCTGCGGCCCTCGGCGAACCAGCGCATGGCCGGCGTGCTCCTGTAGTCGTCCGGGATCGGCACGACGTAGTAGCCCTTCTTCTCGAACTCCTCCCAGGTGATGGCCTTCGGGAGGTCGGTGGCGTGGAAGTACGTCTTGCACCAGTCGTACTCGTCCATGCCGCCCTCGGTGAACACGTCGCCCATGCCCATCCGCTCGGCCACGGCGGCGAAGATGTCGTAGTCGCTCTTGC